>NZ_JBFUFF010000004.1:0-243811 GCF_056403555.1 Rhizobium sp. P2_G2 | reverse complement strand
CAGTGCAGAGTAGCTATATACGGAATGGATAACCGCTGAAGGCATCTAAGCGGGAAACCAACCTGAAAACGAGTGTTCCCTGAGAGCCGTGGAAGACGACCACGTTGATAGGCCGGGTGTGGAAGCGCCGCAAGGTGTGGAGCTTACCGGTACTAATAGCTCGATAGGCTTGATCGTTCTCATTGATCAATGATCATCTTCTTCGAACGAAGTTCGAAGACATTATATGTCCTGGCGCGCTAGTCGCGCTCCGGACGGGCCGCGCAAAAATGCGCGACGGCCTCTGGCCTTGCGAAGCTACGCTTCGTTTAGTGCCACAAGAGCCGTATCAATCTTTGCTTCATGCTATCGAGGTTCTTCGAACCTTCGATATGCCGCTGAAAACAGAAAAGGGACGAAGTCCCCCAGCTTCTCGATCGATTGACGTTGCGCTTTGCCGACCTGGTGGTTCTGGCGGGGTGGCTGCACCCGTTCCCATTCCGAACACGGCCGTGAAACGCCCCAGCGCCGATGGTACTTTGTCTTAAGGCACGGGAGAGTAGGTCGCTGCCAGGTCTGCAAAACGCAACGTCAATCGATACCTCAAACACACAAAACCGCCAACAAGCGGATACGATGAAAGGTCGCACAAAGCGGCCTATTCGTGTTACGGCAGAAATCTGCTATAATGCGCATGGACACTCTCCTGACAGGCGAGAGCACACAGAAACTAACGGTGTTTTGCCGAAGGCAAAAACCGGACCGGATGGCCGAGAGGTCAACGCACTTTAACGGTATTTTTGCCAAAGGCAAAAAACCGGGTAACGCGGGGTGGAGCAGCCCGGTAGCTCGTCAGGCTCATAACCTGAAGGCCGCAGGTTCAAATCCTGCCCCCGCAACCAAATCTTCCAATGTTTACAAAGGGCTCCGGGAAACCTCGGAGCCCTTTCTTGCGTCTGAAATATCCGAAAACCATTAACACATCTCTGGTAAAAGAATTTTGCACTGCAGACGCAGCGCGGGATTGCGGGCGCGCTATTCAATCATCCGACCATTCCGTATGGAGAGGCTCGTCGAAATCACCGTGCTCTCCGTAATACTCCGGCTTGTCTTGCTCGCATACAAAACCTGGCTCGACTTCGTCGGCAACTTGGCGGGCGAGCTCATTGGCGTTCTTGTTTGCCCGTGCATCCACAAGGCCGATGGCGCAGCCCAGAGGGTTGTTCGGCTGGCCGACTTTCGAGATCACAAGGATATTTGGACCTCGTTGGGCTTTTCCATCAGTGTCGGGATAATAGATCAAATTAAAGGGTACGATTGCCGCGCGAGGTATGCCCTTATCGTCAGGCGCCATTCAATTGCGTCGCCAATGGCGTTGTCGCCGACAAACGATTCAAAATATTCAGTCAGAATGTGTTTCGACAGATAGCCGAATTGCAGGCTGGTCTGTGAACGGGTCTTTCTAAGCACCTTGTAGGGCCTTGTATCCCCTGCAGTAAAAATTGCCCTGAATGTCTTCCATGGCAAATTGCTTCCGATCCGCAGACGAAATCGGATCGAGTTCCTTGCATTGGGCGGCAAGCGCTTCTTTTGTCGTGGGAAGCTTTTGATAGGCGCTTTCATTGGCGAGGGCACCGGATGAAATTGCCAATCCGATCAGAAAACCCAGGACATGTGCTCCTGTGGACATGAGCAATTCCTCCTGAAAACATCACTGTTCATGTGAACGTGGCGGCGGTCAATGGCAAGCCGACGACCATTTCGGGGGGAATGTCTTCGTAACTCGCTCACCCGATGCCTTGACATTTGCCGGCACGCCTGGTGCCTGTTTTGCGCTCGCACTGGCCAAGATGTCGACGATTTCTTGGCGAAAGATATCTGCGATCAGGCGCACGGCTATCCCTCTTCATCGTAAAGATGTCTCTTCCAGAAGTTTAATTCATTAGGCATAATTCAACTTGAAAGCTTTCGAATAGATGCTAAACCTGTTGTTGTGGGAGCGGAGAATTCAATTCTGGAGTCTCAATCGCATGGCTGACCTTTGTTGGGATTCCGATCCCGATTGATCTCTTGAGCGACCTGAAACCCGTTTGTAGGGGATGCAGCATGGCCAGAGTTGTTAGACCTCACGGCACCGGAGTTCGCGGTGCCAGCTTGGCGCGTCGTTCGGTGCTGTTTGAAGGGCCTTTCGGGCGCATTTTCCGGGCTTTGCCTCCGGCTGATTTCGGTGATGATGACGCAGCGTCGGAAAGGGCGCTGGGATTGCTGGCCACGAAGATGGTGGCGGACTTTGATCCGCCGAAAGATCAGCCGGACGCCGAGGAAAGCGGCATTCCCGCAGCCTATACCTATTTCGGCCAGTTCATCGACCATGATCTGACATTCGATCCCGCCAGCAGCCTGCAGCGGCAGAACGATCCCGAGGCCTTGGTGGATTTTCGGACGCCGCGCTTCGACCTCGACAATATCTATGGTCGCGGGCCTGATGACCAGCCCTATCTCTACAATGGCGCCACCAGGAAATTCGTGCTTGGCGACGCATTGACGGGCGGCACGACGGCGTCGTTTGATCTTCCCCGTTCGAATGCCGATCCGCAGCGCGCCATTATCGGCGACCCCCGCAACGATGAAAATGTCATTATCTCGCAGCTGCAGGGACTGTTTCACCGGTTCCACAATGCCATGGTCGACCGCCACCCGGGATCGAGTTTCGAGGAGATCCAAAGGATCGTCCGGTTTCATTATCAATGGGTCGTGGTCAATGACTTCCTGCCGACGATCGTGGCAGGTGCCGTGCTCCATAAGGTGGCGCCGCATATCAGCAAGAAAACCAACATCGTCGTCGACCCGCTGAATCTGAAGTTCTTCAAACCAAGGGACGAAGCCTTCATGCCCTTGGAATTCGCCGCGGCAGCCTATCGCTTCGGTCATTCCATGGTGCGGCCCGGCTATACTTTGAACAGAGACATCCGCAAGCTGCGAATTTTCCATCCGACCGATCCGACCGCGGCTCTGACCGGCTTCCGGAAATTCCCGGACAACTGGGGTATCGACTGGGTGCGGTTCATCGATCTGGAACCGCGTCCCTATGGAAGCCTGGATAACGAAAACGACGCCGGAAATGCGGACAGGCTGCAACTGGCCTACCGCATCGATACGTCGCTTGTAGAGCCTCTCGGGGAACTTCCCTCCACCGTTGCTGATGGTCCGACCCCCCTGTTTCACTCGCTGGCATTCCGGAATCTTATGCGCGGCTGGCGGATGCGGCTGCCAAGCGGCCAGTCGATCGCGAGGGCCATGGGCGTCATCCCATTGACGGATGACAAGATCTGGATCGGCAAGTTCGGCGACAACCCGAGTGACAAGAGCGAGGCCATCACCATGGACGAGATCAAGGCGATGGAAGGCGGCGCCGGTTTCGACCAGAGCTGTCCTCTCTGGGCCTACGTGCTGGCGGAGACCCGCCATTGGCAGACTGAGAGACACGTACGGACGTCCGTTGGCGTCAAAAACATCAAGACATATCAGCTGGGTGAGGTTGGCGGCCGGATTGTCGCCGAAACCTTCCTTGGCATCCTGCATGCGGATAGCAGCTCCTATCTATCGCAGGATCCCCTTTGGGAACCCGAAAGGGCACTCAGACATGATCATCGGTTCGGGCTGAGAGAGCTCATCGCAACGGCGCTCGGGGTACAGGTATCGTAGGCTCGTCCAACCGGAGCAGCCTCTGCCGGTGCTTTTTAGCGGGCGACGACACTTGTGTATTTTGCCCGCCAATCAGTTTAGGTTTCAGGCTGCTCACACAGCGATAGAACCCGCGGCGGGCGCGTCATGCGGACTCCTGCTCATTACGTATTTCTACTCTCTGTTCAGCCTGTTGCACGACAGATTTCGCCTGGCGAGCCAATTCCTCGCTCAGCTCCTTGAGCTGCGCCTCGTCGAGCTTTTCGATACCGACGAAGCGGTTCGCCGCTTGCGACGCTATGATCAGCTCGTCGAGCTTGGCCTGCAGCGCCTTGCCATCCCTGTTCTGTGAGTTCTGCAGCACGAACACCATCAGGAAAGTGACGATGGTGGTCGAAGTATTGATCACCAGTTGCCACGTTTCCGAATAGTTGAAGAAGGGCCCCGTTATCGCCCATACGAGCACGAGCGCCGCTGCAGCCACGAACGTGATCGGCTTGCCCGATGCTTCGGACATGGCAGTGGCAAATTTTGCGAACAGTTTCGACATTTTCCTACCTTTCCTCGCGCATAGAACGGAGCGCTGCGCCGCCAGGCGTTGACGTCGCATGTCGCAACGGGCAGGCCATTCGAATACCGGCCGTATCCTGCCGAACACCATTCCCAGGCTTTGCGCAGTTCATCTGTGTGGATGCGGAATTTCTCTCTTTGGAATGTGGTCGGGCAGGGGAGCGATAACTTCCGCTGCATCCAGCTTTGCGACGACAAAGCGCCGATCGTCCATGATCCGGAAGACATAGAGGGCGACCGGCTTTCCTTCCTTGATCATGTTGGCGAGATGGTCGTGGGCCGCAATAAGAGCGTCCTCCTTGGCGTCCTCGATGTCGGCGCATTCGATGCCGAGTTCATCCGGCATCAGGTCCCGCCCGTCGAAAATATCAATGAAGAAACGTGGCATGAAACCGCTCGCTCGTACTGACAGTGCAATGCAGGATCGATATGCGCCAGGAGCCGGCAAAGCTGGCTTGCGCGAGATCACCGGGCGCCGGTGAACACTTCCTCGAACGCAAGGAAAATGCGCCAGACAAGAAATGGTTTCCATGCAGTGGCATCAGGGTCCGCCATGGAGGAGGGCCAATGGTGTCCTTGATCCTTCGTGCTGGTGGAGACCGAATAATGGCTTCGACGAGGCGCTACTCGGCGGGCGCACTCTCCGGCCGGCCACGCAAGGGCTTGTGGGGCATGAAGATGTAGATCACGGCAGCAACGAGCATCATCGCCGCCATGGCGTAATAAAGCAGTGAAAACGGCAACGCGTTCGCAACATGCGTGACCGTTCCGCCCCGGCCTTCGGTGCCCAGTGGCACGCCATGGCTGAGCGCGATGGCGCCGAGCATGGCAACGCCGAGCGCGCTGCCGAGCGAGCGCAGGAAGGTCAGCATGCCGGTGGCGACACCGAGATGTTTCTGGTCTACGCCATTCTGGACGGAGACCATGGTGATGGGGAAATTCACGCCCATGCCGAGCCCGACGACCACCAGCAATATTTCCAATACGACGAGCGATGTCTGGGAGGCAAACAGGCCCGTGGCGATGAAGGCCAATCCGCTGATCATCGAGCCGACGATGCAGATACGCTTGATGTGCGTGATACGCAGCGTCAGCCTGCCGCCCAATGTGGCGCCGGCGACCGTGCCCAGGAGGAAGCCAAGCAGCGCATATCCGGCCTGGGCAGGCGACAGGCCGAGATAGGCCTGTGCATAGACGGGAAGATAGGTGGCAAGCCCGATATTGGCGGAGGAGACGAGAAACAGGGCGAAGGAGCCAGTCAGTACGATCCGGCTGGACAGGATTTCGAATGAAACAAGCGGCTCGGAGGCGCGAGACAGGCGAATCCCGAAGGCGATCCAGAGGAGCAGCGAAGCCATCGCGAGAGTCAGGATCTGCGGTGAACTCCAGGCGTAGCTGCTGCCGCCCCAGTTCAGCATCAACAACAGGGTCGAGGTCGCCGCCACCAGCGAGACTGCACCCAGACCGTCGAGCCGGTGGGGCCGCCCAGGCAGAGCGAATTTCTTCAGCGGTTTGTTGATGACGATCATGGCGACGATGCCGAGCGGCAGGTTGAGCCAGAAGATCAATGGCCAGTAATATTCGGCGAGCGTGCCGCCGAGCAACGGACCGGCAATGCTGGCTATGCCCCACATGCCTGAAATCCAGGCGGCGTAGCGGCCCCGCTCGCGCGGCGGCAGCATGTCGCCGATGATGATCTGCGTCAGCGCGAACAATCCGCCGCCGCCAAGCCCCTGGATGGCGCGCGCGCCGATGAGGACGAACATGTTCGGTGCGACGGCAGCGACCAGCGACCCCAACAGGAACAGGCCGACGGCGACATAGAGTGTGCTGCGCCGGCCATGGATGTCGGAGAACTTGCCATAGAGCGGTGCCACCGCCGTCGCCGTGAGCAGATAGGCTGTGACGATCCAAGGCAGGTAATGCGAATCGCCGAGATCGCCGCCGATGGTCGGCATGGCCGGTGTGACGATGGACTGATCAAGCGCGGCGAGCAGCATCGCCGTCAGGATGCCGATCATTGTGACGACGCGATCGTGATTGCTCAGTTCAAGTGGGCGAGGCGAGGGTGGTTGTTTTGTCGAACGCGCGTCGTCTGGCACCGGATAGGCCTTCTCATGTCAAAAATCAGGGATTCATCGATCGTCGTCAGGCGGTTGCGCAGCTCGGTCGGTATGGCTGCAATTTAGGCAATTGCTAACACGCGAAGCAATTCGGCTCAAGTTTATCGGGTTCTCAGTCACGTGAAACTGAATGGCTCTGGATGCCGAAGGGCGACAGCCGAGCCGCACGAGTTTCGCCTGGGCGTTTCAAACTTCGGTCGGACCAGCCGATGGCGTCGTAAACCAGTGCGCTCCGTCCTCGGCCATGTAGACATGGTCTTCGAGCCGCACGCCGAATGTGCCGGGAAAGACGATCATCGGCTCGTTCGAAAAGCACATGCCGGGGGTGAGCGGCGCCTTGTTGCCCCGGACGATATAGGGCGCTTCGTGGATTTCGAGGCCGAGGCCGTGGCCAGCGCGATGCGGCAGGCCGGGCAGGCGGTAGTCCGGTCCGAGGCCGTGGCGCGCAAAGGCGCTGCGGGCGGCGGCATCAAGGCTTTCCGCAGGTGAACCGAGTTTCGCGGCATCGAAGACGACCTGCTGTCCTTCGCGCTCGATTGCCCAGGCGCGTTCGAATTCGCGATTGCCGCTGTCGAGCATGTATGTACGGGTCAGGTCGGAATGATAGCCGTCGATGCGGCAACCGGTATCGACCAGGATGACGTCGCCGGCCCCAAGAATCTGTTCGCCATCGGCGCCATGCGGCAGGGACGTGGCCTCGCCGAAGGAGACGATGCAGAAGGTCGAGCCGCCATCGGCCCCGGCGGCGCGGTGCTGCTGGTCGATAAAGCGCACGACATCCGACGCTGCTGTTCCGGGCGTGATCGTGTCGCGGATCTTGCGGTGAATATCGACGGTGATGCCCATCGCATATCGGATCAGCGCGATTTCCGCCGGCGACTTCAAAAGCCGCAGCGCCCGGATCATCGGGCCGCCATCGACAAGCCGTGTCGCGCCGATTTCTTCGGCGAAGGCGTGGTAGAAGGCGAGCGGCAACGCGTCGTCGAGCGCGAGCTTGCCCGAGGCGCCGGCCAGGCGGGAGACCAGTGCACTGGGACGCTCCTCTTCCTCCCAGACGAGAATGTTGCCGGGCAGGCGCGGCAGGGTTTCGACCCGGCTGCGCTCGAAGCCGGGGACGATATAGGTGAGCGTGTCACCGGTCACCACGGCGCCGAGCAGCCGTTCGCTCAGGTGCCAGACGAGGCCGGTGAAATAGCGCAGGCTCTCGGTAGGCCCAAGCAAAGTGGCAGCGATGCCATTGTCCGCCATGCTCTTGCGCAGGCGGGAGAGGCGGGCCTGCCGCTCATCTCCAGTGATTGCGGGAACGGGGTGGGGCCAGGCTGGATGCACCATGCTATATATCCGTAACTCAAGCCAAATCAGATGCTTGATTCCAACATAGGCCGATTGTAGGCAATGTGTCGACAGACTTTGAGTAGGATAGCGCCATGCTCGTCAGTGAATATACGATCCCCGGCATTCACATCCGCGACCTCCTGATCGATGTGCCCCTGGACTGGAAGCAGCCGGATGGCGCATCGATCAAAATGTTCGCCCGCGAGGCGTGCGATGCGATGCGCAAAAGCGAGAAACTGCCGCTGCTGCTCTTCCTGCAGGGCGGCCCGGGCGGCAAGTCGCCGCGGCCGGTTGGTGGCGGTCCTTCCTGGCTCGGCGAGGCGCTGAAGACCCATCGCGTCGTGCTGATCGACCAGCGCGGCACGGGGCGCAGCACGCGCATTGAAAGCACCACGATGGCGGCGTTTGCCGATGGCGAGGCGGGAGCGGACTATCTCCGCCATTTCCGCGCCGACAGCATTATCGCCGATTGCGAGCATCTGCGCAAAACCATCTATGGCGGCAATCGCTGGGAGACGCTCGGCCAGAGCTATGGCGGTTTCCTGACGCTCACCTATCTCTCGCAAGCGCCGGAAGGGCTGGCCGCCTGTTACGTGACTGGCGGTCTGGCCGGACTCACGGCGACGGCGGATGACGTCTATCGCCGCACCTATCCCCGTGTCGCCGCCAAGAACCGCGAATACTACAAGCGCTATCCGGCCGATCTCGACCGGATCGCGAAGATCGCCGACCATATCACAGCCAATGACGTCCGCCTGCCGGACGGCGACCGGCTGACGGTGCGGCGGCTACAGACCATCGGCATCGATTTCGGCATGGCGCCGGGCTATGAAAACATCCATTGGCTGGTGGACGAAGCGTTTTCCGATCCCGAGCAAACACGTCTGTCCGACAGTTTCCTCGGCTCGGTCATGTCGCTGACATCCTATGACAATGGTCCGATGTTCGCCGGTCTCCAGGAAAGCATCTACGGTCAGGGCAAGGGGCCAACGAACTGGGCGGCCAGTCGCATCCGCTCGGAATTTACCGAATTCGGCGAGCAGAGCCGGCCGCTGCTGCTGACCGGCGAGATGATGTATCCGTGGATGTTCGAGGAAATCCGCTCGCTCCGTCCTTTCCGTGATGCGGTCGAGGCCTTGGCGAGCTATGACCGGTTTGAGCCGCTCTATGATCTGGCAAAGCTGGCTTCAAATGAGGTGCCGGTGGCCGCGGCGATCTATTTCGACGATATGTATGTCGATGCCGACCTGTCGCTGGAAACCGCGAAACATGTCGGCAATGTCCGGACATGGGTGACGAACGAATTCGAGCATGACGGCGTGCGCCAGTCGCCCGCAGTGTTCACGCGGCTGAGGCAGATGGTGCGGGATTGCGGCGGAGTGCTGGGTTAGCGTCCGTCTTTTTTGGATGGAGCGCGCTGCCGGCCGTTACTGCTGTGGGACGATGGGCTGCGTGGGAGCAGCGAACTTCGCTTCGATTTCCGTCATATGGGGATGGGTTATGCCGTTTGCCCGGAGAGATTGGAAATCGTCCGACACTTCCTGTTCCCAGGTCTTGCCGTTATCGCTATGGCCTCGCATGCTCATGTATATGGCGTCAGCGTCAGCGATCTTGTTCTGAAACATGAGAGCGTGCGCCAGGCTCGCTTTGAACCACATTGCGTCTGGCTCGAGCGCCACAGCCTCTCTGGACTTGACCTCGGCGAGTTGGAAATTCCGATCCATCAGCGCACGATATGCTAAATTTTGCTTTAGCTTGGCGAGATATCGCGTCAGGCGAGGTATCGAATTTTGTTCCTCTGCGGATAAGCTTTGCTGATCAGCGGATTGCAGAATTTTGAGTGCGGATGCGACATTCGCCTCTGTATCTTTGTCAACCATAGCCAAGCCGACCAAAGCGGTCACCTCGTCCAACCTGGCATCGGAGCTTTCGGGCTGGCTGAGCGCCAGTTTCCGCGCGACATCGAGACTTTCTTGAAAGAGATCGATGGCGGTGGTTGAATCTGACGCCCTGACTATCGCCGCAAGGTTGCGTAGGCTGACGGCCAAATCGTTCTGGAACCGAATGTTGGATGGTTCTGCTGCTACCAACTTTCTCAGTATTGCCACTGACTCTTCAAGAAATGTTCTCGAATAATCCGGATTGTTTGCTATATGAAGCGAAGCTATAATATTCAACGTTGCTGACATGTCAGCCTGATAACTGAGATTGTCTGGATCCGTGTTCGCCAAATCGCGTTCGATCTTTAGACTCTCTTGATAAAGAGAATCGGCTGAGTCTGGGTCGCTTGCACTTTTGAATTTGGCAAGGTCGGCGATGCTTTGTGACAGGGCAGTTTTGAAATCTCTATTGCTCGGCTCGGCCGCTGTCAGCTTTCGGGCGATAGCGACCCTTTCCTGATAATAAGAGGCGGCTGTATCTGCATCAACCGGACTGATAACTTGAGCGACCTCACCCAATCTTCCAATTAGATTCTGTTGAAGTGTAATGTTATGAGGCTCTAGATCGCTGATTTTTTGTGCGACCATAAGGCTCTCATGGCAATATCCTTGAGCCTTATGAGGATCAATGTTTTCAAGAATTAGGCACATGCCGGTTAGAAATGTAGATATATTTTCTTTAAATTCATTATCACCGGGATAATTTTTTTCTAGCGTTTGAAGAATATCGACGCTTTGTTGATAATATTGCAGCGCCAACGTCGGGTTAGCATCCGACTCGACCTCTGCCATTCTGGCCAACGCTCCGGCTAGGTCGCCCTGAATCCTCTTGTCACGCGGACTTGCGAGCGCGATTTCGCGCTGGACGACAAGGCTCTTCTCGTAAGATTGAACGGCGGTCGACCGATCAATATTGACGAGACTGTCGCCTATTCCCCGCAACGCCGTCGCCATTTGATATTTCGCCTCTACCTTGTTCTTTTGCTCATCCGTCATGCTGTTAAAATTGGAAATACTTTCTTCATAATACTTATTTGCTTCAAACGGGTCATTTGGACGTGTCAGTTCCCCAATTTTGTTGAGTGTGCGGGAAATTTTCACATGGATTTCATATGATGTTGGCTCTTTCGTCAGAAGATTTCGGGCAATGCGAAGACATTCAACGTAGGTTGCAAGCGATGCTACCGAATCGGTGCGCTCTTCTACGCCCGCGATTTTGTTCAAAGTCTCAAATACAGCGCGTTCAAACTCAATGTTGGCAGGCGCCGCCGCCGCGAATTTGCGTCGAATGACCAAGCTTTCCTGCAGGAGCTGAAGTGCGGAACCAGGTTGGGCACGGGCGAATGTTCCCAAATCTGCCATGTTTTCAAGAGTTGTGGCGATATGGAGTTGATACTCGGTATTTCCTGGCGATTTCTTGGACAGTTTGCGAAATAGTTCGAGGGCCTCGCGATAATTTTCGCTTGCCGCAGCCGGGTCGCTTTGAGCTTGACTATGCGCGACGTTGCTGAGCGCCATCGCCATGTCATGTTGCAACTGATCATCATCAGGGTTTTTCGAAAGCAGCTTGCGCCGAATGTCGAGACTCTCCTGGTAGAAAGCTAATCCGGTAGGGGCATCAATTCGTATTATCAACTCCGCAAAGCGATCAAGATGTGCGGATAGACTTTTCAAAAGTTCGATATTTGTTGGATCTGCTGCCACACGGTTGCGATCGATAACTATGTTTGCCGAGAGGGCTGCCATCTCATCCGTCGGATCTCCCAAATGCGCCGTTGCGCCTGCGAATCCATCCAGGGCAGCAGATCGACGTCGGAAGAGAGAAGCCTTGCCCTCGTTGTCATGCGACAACGACCCCTGGGGGCCGTGGGCTCGTTGCAAAATCTCTGCGACCAAGGCATTTGCCTGACTTGTGTCTTTGAATTTTCTGTCAAGATCTGTGACAGGACCATTCGACATTTCGACAGCGGCGTTTGGCTCGCGGTCTATGCGCTCTCTTTGGTTCTGTTGCTCGAGGGCAGGGACTGCGCTGTTGCCTGTGCCGGTGAAACAAACAAGGCCAGCCAGCGAAAGCGCGGACACGAAAGAGGCGCGGGTCCGGCGTTTTACATGTGCCGCTGTCTGGTTCTTCGACTCCCCGATGACGTTTTGCTCGTTCTTGAAGAAACTTGCTGGACGCTTTGCGGTCCAGCCGCCGAATGCCCGCACGCCGGGGAAAGGCAAGCCCCGCTCGGTGAGCCCGTCCGGCGACCACTTTGCATGTTCCTTGTCAACGCTGAAATACGATATGAAAACGTTTGCCATTTGAAGCATCCAATTCCGGAGAGTGCATGGATATAGTGCACAACGGCGGATGCAAGGAAAGTGTATTTAGACGGGTGTCGTGGCGACTTTAGGTAGACATCCCTATCTTCGTTGCATTCGACCGGCAATGAGACTGATCCGGTTCCCTGAATGCTCTAATCCAGCCCGATCTCGATGGGCCTCTGCAGGTCGCGCGCCACATATTCCTGTATCTGGCGCACGATCTGCCGCGCATGGGCGATTGCCAGATGGTCGGCGCGGGCGACGTCGCCCGATTCAATGGCGAGGATCATTTCCTCGTGCTCGTCGACATATTGGCGCGGCAGCCGGTCGTCAAAGGTGGAGTAGTAGAGCCTCAGAATGCGGCGGCCCTCGTCGAGGAGCCGGGCGAAGAACCTGACATAGTAGGGATTTCCCGTGGCCTCGGCGATGGCGACGTGGAACTCTCGGTTGGCGTCGATCATGGTATAGGCGTCGCGCCTCTCGACCGCGGCGGCGAAAGCCTGCTGGTGATGGCGAATCGCGGCCATCATCGCGCCGCCGCGATGCTCCGCCGCCCCGCGGGTGCTGACGCGATACATCAGCGTCAGAGCTTCGAAATAGGGCGGCAGCGCCGCAAAGTCGATTACGGCGACGATGGTGTTGCGGTTGGGCAGCGTCGTCACCAGTCCGTCGGCGGCGAGGCGCAGCAGGGCTTCGCGCACCGGCGTGCGCGACATGCCGAACCGCTCCGAAAGGCCGACCTCGTCGAGGGGACTGCCCGGCGGCAGCGTCATCGCCAGGATTTCGTGGCGCAGCGTGTCATGGACGATCTGCGTATTCGATCCGCGCACTCGGCCCGCGTCGGGCTGCCCCTGCAATTCCTGTTCTTCCATGCTCGGCCCTCAGTCGATGGAGCGGTTCACTATGCGAGCAGTTCGCTGCTTGCAACCCTCTCGACGCGGGCGCGCCAATTCGTGCGGTGCATTAGCCGGCTAATGACTTGCCGCTGATAGGATCGAAGAGATGCATGCGGTTCATATTGAAGGACAGCGGCATGGTCGCGCGTGGTTTCGGATCGCTTTCCGGATCGACGCTGGCGCAGAGGCTGACCGGTCCGATGTTGAAATAGATCATGGTTTCCGGGCCGAGCGGCTCGACCAGGTCGATATTCGCCTGGATGGTTTCGAAGCCCGGCTTCGGCGTCAGACTCGAGATCGACTCGGGGCGAATGCCGAAGACGACGGGCTTGCCGGCATGGCCGCGGTATTCCTGGGCACGGACGGGGGGAACGGCCAGGCGGTTGCCGTCGTCGAGCACGACGACAAGGCTGTCGCCATCGGCTTCAAGCCCGGCGTTCAGAAGATTCATCGACGGCGAGCCGATGAAGCCGGCGACGAACTGGCTGACCGGATGATGGTAGAGTTCCTGTGGCGGGCCGGCCTGCTCGATGATGCCGCCATTCATGACGACGACGCGGTCGGCCATGGTCATGGCCTCGACCTGGTCATGGGTGACATAAACGGTTGTGGTCGGCAGCAGTTGATGCAGGCGTTTGATTTCGGTGCGCATCTGCACCCGCAGCTTGGCGTCGAGATTGGATAGCGGCTCGTCGAACAGGAAGACCTTTGGATTGCGCACGATGGCGCGGCCCATGGCGACGCGTTGGCGCTGGCCGCCGGAGAGCTGGCCGGGCCGTCGCGACAGCAGTTCGGTGATGTGCAGCGTCTCGGCGGCGCGCATGATGCGGGCGTCGATCTCAGATTTCGGCAGTTTCTGCTGTTCCAGGCAGAAGGAGATATTTTCGCGCACGCTCATATGCGGGTAGAGCGCATAGTTCTGGAACACCATGGCGATGTCACGCTTGCCGGGGCCGAGCCGGTTGACCACCTGGCCGCCGATGACGATGTCGCCGGCGGTGATATGTTCCAGGCCGGCGATCATGCGCAAAGTCGTCGACTTGCCGCAGCCGGATGGACCGACGAAGACGACGAATTCGTTGTCCTCGATCTCCAGATTGATGCCGCGCACGGCTTCGTATGTGCCGTAGGACTTCACCACATTGCGCAGTTGGAGCCGTGCCATCGGGTTCTCCTACTTCTCGTGCAGCCAGACGGCCATGGCGCCCGGCTCACGGTTAGCCCAGAGATGGTAAGGGATGGCCCTGAAGCGTTTCGGCTTCAACACTGGCGGTGCCGTGCGATAGAGCATGTCCTTCCAGTCCGAGGCGTCGGCTTCTAGCGCATCGCCTTCGAGAACAGTTGCGCCACCGAGCAGTGCCGCATCATAGTTAGCGACAATCTCACCATCGGATGACAGCCGCAGGCGTTGCGGTTCGGTGCCGAGGTCGGTTTCCTCGACGCAGAAGATCACGGGGCCACGGCGCAGGGCAACGCGATCATTGTCCTCCGTTGCAGCTGGATGCGCGTATAGGCGATCGACCGGCATGTCGAAGGCAAGCCGTAGCTCGTCACCGTCGCGCCATTCGCGCTCGATCGCGGCGTAGCCCTTGGTCACGTCGAGTTCGACGCTTTCATCATTGACGAAGGCCTTGGCATCGCGGCACCAGCCGGGGATGCGTAGCCTGAGGGTGAAACGCTTAGGCTTGTCGAGGCCGAGCGAGATGCGGATGTCGCCATTCCAGGGATATTCGGTCGTCTGCCTGAGGTGCAGGAAAGCGTCGCCGATCGACAGTTCGGCTGAGTTTTCGCCATAGAGATGGATCGCCACTTCATCGGCCTTGGTCGAATAGAAATATTGGCCGAGCGAGGTGATCATGCGGGCGATATTGGTCGGGCAGCAGGGGCAGTAGTGCCACTTCCAGCGGCGGTTCTGGCCGTGGCTTTCGAGCACATTCTCATAGAAATAATGCTCACCGTCGCGGGAAATGCCGGAGAGCGCACCGTTATAGAGCACGGTTTCCAGCTTGTCGGTGAATTTGCTGTCCAATTCGATCTGCGCCATCCGGTGGCTGAAGAAGCCGAGCGCCACGGCAGCACAGGTCTCGGCGTAGGCCGTTTCGTTGGGCAGGTCGTATTCGCGGGTAAAACCCTCGTTGGAGGCCGAAGGGCCAAGGCCGCCGGTGACATAGAGCTGGCGGCCGACGAGATTGTCGAACAATCGGTCGCAGGCGCTTCTCAGGCTGTCGTCATCATTCTCGATAACGAGGTCGGCCATGGCGGAGAACAGATACATGGCGCGCACGGCGTGGCCCACGACCTGGGTCTGTTCGCGCACCGGCATATGCGCCTGGCTATAGGCATAGGTGTGGAAGACGTATTTTGCCGGATCGTCGCCGCGCTTGCGTGCCTCTTCGTCGTAGTAGGACGGCATCCGGCCGCGCTCGTCGATGAAATAGGTGGCGAGCTTCAGGTGGCGTGGGTCCTTGGTGACGCGGTAGAGCTTGACCAGCGCCAGTTCGATTTCCTCGTGCGCTTCATAGCCGCGCAGCTTGCCCGGCTCGCGGCCGAAGGTGTCGATGATGTGGTCGACAGCGCGGATCATCACGTCGAGAAAGCGGCGTTTTCCCGTTGCCTCGAAATAGGCGACGGCACCTTCGAGCAGGTGGCCCATCGAATACATTTCGTGCAGGTCGCGCAGATTGGTCCAGCGCTTGTCGGGCTCGCGGCGGATGAACCAGCTGTTGAGATAGCCGTCGGCCATCTGGCCGTGTTCGAGCTTTTCGACGATAGAATCGATCTTGGCCTCGATATCCGGGTTAGGATTGTTCTTCAGCGTGTAGCTGGCCGCCTCGATCCACTTGCCGAAATCGGAATCGAAGAAATGCTGCATGGAGAGGCCGCTCGGCTGGATCGGGCGGACCAAAGGAGCGGCCGGCTTGTCGAAATCCAGCACTTCGAGAAACCCCTCTTCCTCCAGCCGCATGTGCTGGGTCGGAATGGTGACATCGCGGACGGTCTCGGTCCAGCTTTTCCAGAAGCCGCCATAGAAGCTGACCCGGGCGTGGTCGGCCGGGAGATAGCGCTCGATCGGCGATCGCGGCTGGGACTCGGTCCCCGATTGCGTCGCGGGTTTTTGGGCAATGGGCATGGGAACTCCTTGAGCGGCGGGGCCGCCGGTCATTTCACGGCGCCGGCCGTCAGGCCGCGCACATAATAGCGTTGCAAGAGAAGGAAGAGGATGATGCAGGGGATCATGGTCACCACGATGCCGGCCTGCAGCGCACCCCAATCGATGATGCCGTAGAGGCCGGAGGAGACGTTGACCAGCATGATCGGCAGGGTGAACTTGTTCTCATCCGACAGGAAGATCAGGGCTGCAAGGAACTCGTTCCAGGAATTGAGGAAAGCGAACATGGCGACCGTCGCCACGCCGGGCAGCGCGATCGGCAGCATGATGCGGCGCAGGATCGTCGCCTGCGAGGCGCCGTCGATACGCGCCGCCTCGATCAGCGCCTTCGGCACGGCGTCGAAGGCATTGCGCATCATGAACACCGAGAACGGCAGCTGGAAGGTGACATAGATCAGCACCAGGCCGAACAGGTTGTTCTGCAGGCCGAGCAGTTTCAGGATGAGGAAGAGCGGCGTGAGGATCGACTGGAATGGGATCATCATCGTCGCCATGATCAGGATGAACAGGATCGACTGGCCGGGAAAACGGAATTTGGAAAAGCCGTAGCCTGATGGCACCGATACGACCACAGTCAGGACGACGGTGCCGATGGCGATCATCACCGAATTGGCGGCATAGACATACCAGCCGGCGCCGACATGTTCGAGCCGGTGGTAGTTTTCCAGCGAAAAGGTCTTGGAGAACAGAGCCGCCGGATTGGCAAGCGCCTCTGCTGCAGGCTTGAACGAATTGGCGACCGACCAGACGATCGGCATGATGAAGAAGATGGCAAACAGGATCGAGGCCAGCAGGAAGAGCAGATAGCCGACCTGGCGGCCTTCAGAATTGCTCGCGGATTTGGGCGTGGCGGTGTTCATCAGCCTTCCTCCGGACGCTCGCGCAGGAGCACGAATTGAATGGCGCTGATGGCGACCAGCACAATGAGCAGGGCGAAGGAGAGCGCCGAGCCGTAACCCAGCCGGTAGGACGAGAACGACGCCAGGTAGATCGAGAACACCGCCGAGATCGTCGAGTTTTCCGGCCCGCCCTGGGTGATGATGAAGAACTGGTCGAAGGCGAGCATCGAAGACGTGACGTTGAGGACCAGCGCCAGGACCAGCGAGTTGCGCATCAGCGGCAGGATGATGCGGCGGAAGCGATTGAAGACGCTGGCGCCATCGATCTTTGCGGCCTCGATCACGTCGGTGGAAATGCTTTGGAGGCCGGTGAGCAGGATGACCATGGTGAAGCCGGAGGTCTTCCAGACGACCATGAGGATGATGACGCCGAGCGCCGTCCAAAAGCCTTCGAGCGGACGGGGCGCGGAACTGATCAGGCCGATGCCGCGCAACACTTCGGCGAACACGCCGCTATCGGGATTGAGCAGCCACATCCAGAGTGTCGAGGCGGCGCCGAAGCCGATGACGACGGGCATGAAGAAGATGGTGCGGAAGAAGCCGGCGGAACGCAGCGGCCGGTCGACCAGCAGTGCCAGCGGAAAGGCGACGGTGAAGATCGCGGCGGTGACCAGCACGGTGTAGAGGATGGTGAAGCCCAGCGAATGCCAGAGCTGGGTGTCGCCGAGGAGCTCGCTGTAATTGGCAAGGCCGATGAACTTTTTTCGGCCGAGCAGCGGCCAATTGTAAAAGCTCATCCAGATGGTCATGGCGAGCGGGACGAGAAACAGGACGAGGATGAACAGGAAGCCGGGCAGGATGAAGGCGAGACCCAGCCAGCCTTTCGGCTCGGGGTCGCCGGTGATCGGCTGCTTTCTGTCTGTCGGCGTGTCTGCCACTGGTGTTCCCTGGATTTCTGTACAGTCTATGGGCGCTAGCGAAGGTTGTCCCAATCTCAGCCGTCGAAAGTGCGGCTTTGCCCCTCACCCTAGCCCTCTCCCCGCAGGCGGGGAGAGGGGACGCTAGAGGCGCTGGCAGTGCCACAAGTCCCTTCTCCCCGTCACTACGGGGAGAAGGTGGCGGCAGCCGGATGAGGGGCATAGCAGGACATTCAATTCTGTCTCCCTAAAGGGAGAATTTCATTGCGGATTCGTGCGATCCAGGATCTTGGTGAAATCATCCTGCGCCTTCTTGATTGATCCATCCACATCCTCGCCAAAAATCGTGCCCTGGATCAGGTTGATGAACGGGCCTGTGCGGCTGACGAAGAGTTCGTCCGACGAGAAAGTGTAGGGCGTACGTGCTTTAGCCAGGATGTCATAGGCCACGAGGTTGCGCGGGTCGAACTTGGAATAGGCTTCCTTGGCCAGGTCCGTACGCGAGGGCATGCCGGATTCCTGGGTGATGTAGACCTGCTGTTCCGGCTCCATGTAGAATTTCACGAAATCCAGCGCGACCTTCTTCTTGGCATCGTTGATGCCCTTGATCAGCGCCAGCGTGTCGCCGCCGGCAAAGCTCGAGACGCCGCCCTTCGGTCCCGGGATCGGGGCAACGGCGAATTTCACGTCCGGATATTTGCTGGTCAGCAGGTTGACGATATAGGAACCGGTCATGAGCACGCCGACCTTGCCTGAGGCGAAGGCTTCGACCGCGTTGTTGCCATTGCCCGAACGCGCGGTCGGATGGATGGCGCCGGCCTTCCACATGTCGCGGTAGGCGGCGATGGTGTCACGCAGTGCCGGGGTATCGACGGTCGCCTTGCGGCCGTCATCGCTCAGCACATCGGCATTGGCCGCCCAGAGATGCGGCAGGAAGTCATAGATCAGCCAGCTGCCGGAATTGGCGACGAAATAGAAGCCGTAGGTTTCCTTGTCGAGCGCATGGATCTTCTTGGCATCGGCCGCGATCTCTTCGAGCGAAGCCGGCGCCTTGTTCGGATCGAGGCCGGCTTTCTTGAACAGGTCGGTGTTGTAGGCGATGATCGAGGCGTCCGGCAGCGCCGGCACGCCATAGATCTTGCCGTCATAGGTGGCGAGGCGGATATGCGAGGGGCTGAGTGCGGCGGAATAGGGCAGGCCCTTGACGAAATCGCTAATGTCCTCAAGGCTGTCATTGGAAGCGAAGGTCGGCAGGTAGATCAGGTCGAGGACGGCGCCATCCGGAGCCGCGCCGGCGGCGATCGAAGCACCGAGCTTCGGCACCATCTGTTCGGCGGTGATCTGGGTCACATGGACCTTGTCGGAATGCGAGGCATTGTATTTGTCAGCCAGGCCCTGGAGCACGGCGCCGGAAGACGTCCGCACCCATAGCGTGATTTCTTCGGCATGGGCGAGAGAAGAGCTCGCCAGCAGCGCAAGAGCGGCAATCGTGGATTTCAAACGGTACATGCGAGTTCCCCTTCTCTTGTTTGAGCCCTTGGGGCATCGGAACGGAGGCGACGTTAATAGAGAAAATTTTTGATGTCGACAGTCTGTGTGCATCAAAAATCCAGGTTTTTGATAAAACCTTTTAGCAGCTAGATTATTTCTGATAAAAGGTTTTAGCAAGCCAGATGTATGGGGGCTGAATTGAAGGAACCGAGCACCGGACGGCACACGATCCGGGACGTGGCGAAGGCTGCGGGGGTGAGCATTGCGACAGCCTCCAACGCGCTCAACGGCACCGGCCGGACCAATGCGGAGACCCGCGAAAAGGTCCGCCGGATCGCCGAGGAGATCGGATTTCGGCCGAATGCGCTCGCGCGGGGGTTGCTGACCCGGCGTAGCCATGCGATCGGCATGCTGACCAATGACACCTATGGGCGCCTGACCTTGCCCATGGCGTCAGGCGTGTCGGAAGTGCTGGTCGACCACGGCGTCTCGCTCTTCCTTTGCGCCACCAACAACGATCCGCGGCTGTCGAAACTGCATATCGAGACGCTGCTCGACCGGCAGGTGGACGGCATCATCTTCACCGCCACCCGCATCGACCTTGAGCCGCCACCGGAACTGACCAGGCTGAAGATTCCGGTGATCTATGTCTTTGCACAGGGCCCCGAGGACAGTGTCAGCTTCCATCCCGACGACGCGCAGGGCGCGCGGCTCGCCGTCGAACACCTGCAGAGCCTCGGCAGGCAGCGCATCCTGCATATCACCGGAGAACGCGACTATCTCGCCGCACGCCTGCGGGCAAAGGCCTACCAGGAAATGGTTGCGTCGCCCGCGGACGTCATGTTCGGGGACTGGTCCGAGGAATGGGGCCATGCCGCAATCGAAACCGTGTTTTCCCGGTCAGGTGAAAAGCCGGATGCGATTTTCGCCGGCAGCGACGAGATCGCCCGTGGTGTCATCGATGCACTCCGCGACCGGTATATTTCCATACCTGACGACATCTCGGTCGTCGGCTTCGACAATTGGGGTGTCGTCGCCAAGCAGACCCGGCCACCACTGACGACGATCGATATGGAGCTCAAAGAGCTCGGCCATCGGGCCGGATTGGCCATTCTGGGCCTCTCGAAGGGGGAGACGCTCGAACCTCGGATCGAGAGATTGCCCTGTACGCTCGTCGTCCGCAGTTCCGCGGCAGCGATCCGGGGCGAGCGTAGTGATGGCTAGCTTCACCTCGTTACGAAATCTCTGCGGGAGCGGCATGACGCAGGCTGTTCCGGACGATCAGCTTCGGTTCGATCTGGATATGCTCCGCCGCGGTCCGGCCATCAAGCCGGGACAGCAATGCCTTGGTCGCCAGCCGGCCGAGGCTGTTGCCCGACTGATCGATGCTGGCAAGATCGAACATCGGGTTTGAGGCGATCGGCGAATTGTCGAAGCCGACCACGGCGAGATCCTCCGGCACCCTTATGTCCAATTGGCGCGCGGCGGCGAGGAGCTGGATGGCGTCAAGATCGCTCCAGCAGAAGATCGCGCGCGGCCGGTCCGGCTTTGACAGGAAGCCGGCGATGATTTCGCGTCTGCGGTTGGCATCGGCGGCGGATTGCACCGGCATCTGAAGCAGCCGCATATGGTCGGCCAGGCCCAGGCGCTGCATGGCGCGGCGGTAGCCGATCTCGCGCTGGTAGACGACGGAAACCTTGTGGCCGTCCTGCTCCGCGAGCGTGAGCATGGCGATGTCGCGATGCCCCGCCGCGGCAAGTGCCTCGACGATCATTTCGGCGCCTTTCTGGTCGTCTGTATTGATGGTGTCGAAGCCGGTCGCGTCCGCATGATGGTAGCCGATGGTGACGATCGGGATATGGCGGGCGAAATCCTCGACCATGGCCGCCGGCAGGCGTGGCGCGACCAGGATCAATCCATCCATCTTATGGTCGATCATGGAATCGACCAGCGAGGTCTCAAGCGTGACCTGCGCGCTGCCGACACCGATCATCGCCTGGTAATTCGACGCCCGGAGTTCTTCGCGGATGCCTTCGATGATCTGCGGCAGGAACGGGTTTTCGATGTCGACCAGCAGGATGCCGATGGTGAAAGTGCTGCCGCGCAGACCGCGCGCCGGCTTGGAGGGCCGATAGCCCAGCTTGGCGATCGTGCCGTTGACCTTCTGCCGCATCTCGTCGCTGACGCCATAGGCATCGCGCAACACTTTCGACACCGCGGCGACGGAAACGCCGGCATCGGCGGCAACGGTGCGGATGGTGATCCGGCTCTGGGGTTTTTCGCGAATGGTTTTTCTCCGGACGCCTGACAGGGACGCCGCTTCATTCACTACCATACGAAAAATCTGCTTGCGTCAACATGTGTAGAACGTTATACGGAGAACGTTCTACACAGAACGGCAGGGAATGGGAGAATGGTGATGAACATGCATTCGCGGAGAACCGCGCGCCTCGACCGGCGCCAATGGGAAGGCGAGATGATTGCCGCCGTCGGCGATGAAGGTCAGGGGACGCAGGCATGGCATGTCGCCAAGGTATTCTCGCTCGATGCCGTTCCCGCCGCCGTCGATCTGTTCATTTCGGCGCTTGGCCTCTATCGCTGCTTCATCAATGGCGCCCGCGTTGGCGACGACCTGCTGACGCCTGGCCTGACCTGCTATGACGACCGCATCGGCTACCAGCGCTATGACGTGGCAGGCCTGCTGAAGGCCGGCGAGAACCGGATCGAGATCTGGCTCGGCGACGGCTGGTATCGTTCGCCGCTGATGTGGGGCAAACATCCGATCCCTAATACCTGGGGCGAGCGTGCCGGTGCGATTGCCGAGCTCGTCAGTCCGCAGGGCCTGATCGTCAAGACCGACACGAGCTGGAAGAGCGGCAAGCTGCCGATCCTGGAGAACGGCATCTATTTCGGCGAGGTCTATGACGCTCGCCTTGAATTGCTGAGCAATGACGGTACGGTGGAGACGCTGGCCTTCGACAAGGCGCTGCTCGTCGCCCATGAGACGGCGCCGGTCAAGGAACTCGCGCCGATCGCGCCGGTCGAACAGTGGGCCGACGCTGAGGGTCGGACGATCTATGATTTCGGCCAGAATGTCGGTGGCTATATCCGCTTTACCGTCTCCGGCCCATCGGGCGCCGAAGTGACAGTCGAGCACGCCGAAGTGTTGGCGCCCGGTCGCATCTTCGACAACCGCAATTTCCGCACGGCCGAGGCCAAGACGATCTATACGCTCAAGGGCACTGGCGACGAGACCTACGCGCCGATCTTCACCTTCCAGGGTTACCGCTATGCACGGCTGACGCTCAAGGGCGGTGCCGTGATCAAGGCGATCCACTCGGTGCCGATCTCGTCGGTGCCGGAGCTGAAGGCCGGTTTTGCCAGCGGCAATGCACTGGTCGACCGGCTGGTGCAGAATACGATCTGGTCGCAGCGCGCCAATTTCATCGAAGTGCCGACCGATTGCCCGCAGCGCGACGAGCGCCTCGGCTGGACCGGCGATGCCCAGGTTTTTGCGGCCACGGCCAGCTGGCTGACCGACAGCCAGAGTTTTCTGCGCAAATATCTGCGCGACGTGATGGCCGACC
Source organism: Rhizobium sp. P2_G2 (assembly GCF_056403555.1). NCBI lineage: Bacteria > Pseudomonadati > Pseudomonadota > Alphaproteobacteria > Hyphomicrobiales > Rhizobiaceae > Rhizobium > Rhizobium sp. P2_G2. Next base: position 220,974 of record NZ_JBFUFF010000004.1, on the reverse strand, counting down.
AGCGCGAGGATGGCGCGGTGTCGCATTTCTCGCCCGATCCGACGCGGCTGCATCCGCAGCATTTCCCCGGCTTTGCCGGCTCGACGGGCTGGGGCGACGCGATCGTCGTCATTCCCTGGGTGCTCTATACGCATTATGCCGATCGCGATGTGCTGGCCGAATGCCTGCCGGCGATGCGCAAATGGGTGGATTTCGTCTGGTCGATCTCCGATGGCCCGCTGGTGCGTCCGCCGTCGCATTGGGGCGCTCGCGGCTTCACCTTCGGCGATTGGCTGCAGCCGGTGGGCGACAATCGCAAGCCGCGGCCGACCATTGCCGATGATTGCGCCGCGACGATCTATCACTTCATCTCAACCTCGCTGCTGGCCCGCATCGCCGATGTGCTCGGCGATCGGGCTTTGAAGGCCGAGATGGAAAAGCGCGTCCAGGCGATCAAGGATGCGTTCGAGGAAGAGTTCATCGCGCCCTCGGGCCGTCTGGCGCACAACGACCAGACGTCCTATGCGCTGGCTTTCCTCTACGATCTCGTGCCGGAAAAGCATTTCGACGCCGCCAAGGCGCATTTCCGCCGCGTCATCGAGGATGCTGATTACAAGATCGGCACCGGCTTCATCGGCACGCCGGCGCTGCTGCCGGCGCTGACCAAGCTCGGCTTTGACGATCTCGCCGCCCGCGTCTTCCTGCAGGAGGACGTGCCAGGCTGGCTCTACCAGGTTGTGCAGGGCGCCACCACCATCTGGGAGCGCTGGGATGCGATCGGCCGCGACGGCACGATCTATGATCCGGACATGAACAGCTACAACCACTATGCCTATGGCGCCGTCTGCCAGTGGCTGTTCGAGCAGGTCGCCGGCATCCGCCCGGATCCCGAAGCCCCCGGCTTTGCGCGGGTGATCGTCGAGCCGGTGCCGCTTGCCGAACTCGGTCACCTCACCGCCCATCACGACGTCGCGCAGGGCCGGATCGAGGCGTCCTGGAAGATCGAGGGCGACAAGGTTGCCTATACGATCACGCTGCCGGCCGGCTGCGAGGGCGTGTTCCATGCCGGTCCCCGCTATCGCAACGCGACGCTTGCCGGTAAGGCCATAGACGGCGAGACCGTGCTGCCGGCCGGAACCCATACCATCGCTTTCACCCTTCCGGGCGCCTGACGCCCGGCCACCATGTCAATGTTCGGAGGAGGAACGACATGAACATGAAGCTTGGATTTTCACTGCCGCTCGCGCTGGCGATTGTCGCTGGCGGGGTCAACCTTGCCTGGGCGGATGTGAGCCTGTCATTGCTGATCGACAACGGACCCGACACCGTCGCCGGCATGCAGGCTCTGGTCGACGCCTATCAGAAGGCCCATCCCGGCGTTTCGATCGAGATCGAACAGCGGCCGGGCGGCAGCGATGGCGACAATATCATCAAGACGCGCCTCGCCACCGGCGAAATGTCGGATATGTTCCTTTATAATTCCGGCTCGCTGTTCAAGGCGCTGAACCCGGCCAAGTCGCTGGTCGACGTTTCTGACCTGCCGGCGCAGGCCAATGTCCAGTCTGTGTTCAAGACCGTGGTGACCAATGAGGGCAAGGTTTATGGCGTGCCGTTCGGCACGGCTATGGGCGGCGGCATTTTCTACAACAAGGCGATCTACAAGCAACTGGGCCTTTCGGTACCGAAGACCTGGGCCGAGTTCATGGCCAACAATGCCAAGATCAAGGCGGCCGGCAAGGTGGCGGTAGCGCAGACCTATCACGACACCTGGACGTCGCAGCTCTTCGTGCTCGCCGATTATTATAATGTCCAGGCGGTCGTGCCGAACTTCGCCGATGACTACACCGCCAACAAGGCGAAATATGCAACGACGCCGGCCGCGATCAAAGGCTTCGAGCACCTCAAGGAAGTGCATGACGGCGGCTATCTGAACGAGGATTTCGGCGCCGCCACCTATGACGATGGCCTGCGCATGGTGGCGACCGGCGAGGCGGCGCATTATCCGATGCTGACCTTCGCCATCGGCGCGATAAAGCAGAACTATCCGGACAATCTCAAGGATATCGGCTTCTTCGCCCAGCCCGGCGACGATGCCAACAAGAATGGCCTCACCGTGTGGATGCCGGCCGCGCTCTATATCCCGGCAACCAGCAAGCATATCGACGAAGCGAAGAAATTCCTCGACTTCGTCGGCAGCGTCGAAGGCTGCGACATCCTGATGGCGACCAATGCCGCCCAGGGTCCGTCGCTGACCAAGGGCTGCAAGCTGCCCGCTAACGTGCCCTCGGCGGTCACCGACATGCTGCCCTATTTCGACACCGAAGGCCGCACGGCGCCGGCGCTCGAATTCCTCTCGCCGGTCAAGGGGCCGGCGCTGGAGCAGATCACCGTCGAAGTCGGCACCGGCATCCGCCAGCCGGCCGAGGCCGCCAAGCTCTATGACGAAGACGTCCGCAAGCAAGCCCAACAGTTGGGTCTACCCAACTGGTAACTCCTCCCTGGGCGAAGACCGCTCCGTTGCGTTAGATGTGGCGGGGCGGTCTCAAATTGCGAGGCGAAGATGAAGCATGGTTCCCCGGGCGCCCGCCGCTCGCCCTATCCTCTCTGGTTCTTCCTGCCGGCGGCCGTGATCTATGGCGTGCTGTTCCTGGCGCCGACCGTCGCATCGCTGTGGTTCAGCCTGACCCGCTGGGACCTGACGAACGCGACCTTTATCGGACTTACCAATTTCGAGCAGTTCTTTTCCGAGCCGTTCCTGGTGCAGGGCCTGACCAACACGCTGATCTATGCGGTGACGACATCGGGCCTGAAGACGGTCTGCGGCCTGTTGCTGGCCGTGCTGCTCACCAGCAATATTTTCGCCCGCGGCTTTCTCCGCACGGTGGTATTCTTCCCGGTGCTGGTTTCGACCATCGGGGTCGGCATCGCATTTACCGTGATGATGCATCCGACACGCGGCATCATCAACGTGGCGCTTCACGCCATCAACCTGCCGCGGCCGGGTTGGCTGACTGATCCGTCGCTTGCCTTGTTTTCTGTTGCTCTCGTCGATCTCTGGAAAGGCGTCGGGCTCGCGACCCTGATCTTCATCGCCGGCCTCGCGGCGATCAGCCCGGATTACTACGAAGCTTCGCGCATCGACGGCGCAACGCGCTCGCAGCAGTTCTGGCGCATTACCCTGCCGCTCGTCCGGCCGGCCATTGCGACGGTGGTGACGCTGTCGCTGATCGGCGGCATGCGGTCCTTCGACATTATCTGGGCGATGACCCGCGGCGGCCCCGGCTTCTCCTCGGATGTCATCGCCTCGGTGATCTACAAACAGTACCAGGCCGGTTTTTATGGCTTGTCGACGGCCGGTAATGTCATCCTCTTCCTGCTGATCGGCGTGGTCATGCTGCCGCTGACGCTCTGGTTCAACCGCCGGGAGGTCGAGCTTTGAAACGCCATCGTCCGCTCATCACCGGCTTGATCGCGTTGGCCTTCGCCGCCGTGATCTTTATCCTGCCCTTCGCCTTCATCGCGCTGCAGGCGGTGAAGTCGCGCTCGGAAGCGTCGCGGCTGGATTTCAGCCTGCCGAATTCCTGGCTCTTCGTCGACAACCTCGTCGCCGTCGTCAAGGTGCAGGACTATCAGTTGCTGCTCGCCTTCTTCAATTCGAGCGTCATTACTGTCGCTGCCGTGATCCTGCTGATCATCCTCTCCGCCATGGTTGGCTATATCATGCAGCGCCGCAAGACACGCTGGAACGGCGTTGCCCAGATTCTTCTTCTCGTCGGCCTGATGATGCCGCCGGCGGTGGTGCCGACCATATGGCTGTTGCAGTCGATCGGCCTGTTCAAGAGCGTTTTTGGCATGATCCTGATCCAGGTTGCCTATAACCTGTCGTTCTCTTCTCTGCTCTACCGTTCGTTCATCGCCACCATCCCGCGCGATCTCGACGAGGCGGCGATCATCGATGGCGCGAAACCCTGGCAGGTGTTTTTCCGGGTGATCCTGCCGCTGTTGAAACCGGTGACGGTCACCAATGTCGTGGTGCAGTCGATCGCCATCTTCAACGATTTTACCAACCCTCTCTACTACTTGCCGGGCAAGGAAAACGTCACCGTGCAACTGACCCTGTTCAATTTCCAGAGCATGTATACGACACAGTACAATCTGCTGTTCATGAACATCCTCCTGGTGACGATACCGCCGCTGATCGTCTTCATCTTCTTCAACCGACAGATCGTCGCCGGCATGACGGCGGGCGGCGTAAAGGGATAATCGATGGCCGAACTCACGCTGAAGGATGTGCGCAAGAGTTTTGGCGCACTCGAAGTCATCAAGGGCGTCAATCTCGAAGTGAAAGCTGGCGAATTCACCGTCTTCGTCGGTCCGTCCGGCTGCGGCAAGTCGACCCTGCTGCGGATGATCGCCGGTCTTGAGGACGTGACATCCGGCCAACTCACGATCGGTGGCGCCGATGTCACCCATGCCGAGCCTTCCGAGCGCGGCATTGCCATGGTGTTCCAGTCCTATGCACTGTATCCGCATCTGACGGTGGCGGAAAATATCGGCTTCGGTCTGTCGCTCGCCGGCCGGCCCAAGGCCGAGATCGCCGAAAAAGTCCGCACGGTGGCGGAGTCGCTGCAGCTCACCCAATTGCTCGATCGCAAGCCGAAGGCGCTTTCCGGCGGCCAGCGCCAGCGCGTCGCCATCGGCCGGGCGATCATCCGCAACCCGAAAATCTTCCTGTTCGACGAGCCGCTTTCCAATCTCGATGCCTCGCTTCGGGCGCAGATGCGCATGGAGATCATCGAGTTGCACGACCGCCTGGGCGCAACGATGATCTACGTCACCCATGACCAAGTCGAGGCGATGACCATGGCCGACAAGATCGTTGTTTTGCATGGCGGCCGCATCGAACAGATCGGCAGCCCGATGGAACTATATGACAGACCGAAGACCGCCTTCGTCGCCGGCTTTATCGGCAGCCCGAAGATGAATCTGTTCAGCGGTGCGATCGCCGAGGCGCGAGGCTGCAAGACCTATGGCATCCGGCCGGAACATCTCACGCTGTCGCGCAGTGACGGCCGATGGAAAGGCCGCATCGCCCATATCGAACGGCTCGGCGCCGACGCCATCATCCATCTCGACGCGGAAGGTCTTGGGTTATTGCTGGCGCGAGACAGAGGCAATACGGACCTCAAGTCAGGTGATATCGTCTGGGCTTCGCCAATGAAGGAGCACGAGCATCTTCTGGCAGACTGAAGCGGACATGCCAGGTGAGATGGACCTCATTCCCGAGATGGCGTTAGAAACCCTTCCGGGCCGCTGACGGTCTTTCACATCCGCCGCCAGTCGCTGCAGCCAGGAAGACGGAAAGAGAAGCGTATGGCAAGTGAAGTTGCGATTTTCAACCTTGAGACGGGACATGTCAAAACCGTGCTCCGGACGGAGCGCCTGGTGGAGGCGCCCAACTGGACGTTGGATGGTGAGGCGCTGATTATCAATGGCGATGGACGGCTCTATCGGGTCGATCTCGGCAATCCGGGCATGGTCGAGATCGACACCGGCTTCGCAAAGGATTGCAACAACGACCACGGGATTTCCCCGGATGGGAAGACGCTCGTTATCAGTGACTCGACGGAAGCTGGCGCGAGCCGGGTCTATATCCTGCCTGCCGCCGGTGGAACGCCGCGGCTGGTGACGGAGAAGGCGCCGTCCTATTGGCACGGCTGGTCGCCGGACGGTGGGCGGCTGGCCTATGTCGCCACACGCGGCGAGACCTTTCAGGTCTTTACCTGCCCGGCGGCAGGCGGGGAGGAATTTCAGGTCACGCATGATTTCGATCATTGCGATGGCCCGGACTACACGCCGGACGGCCAATGGATCTGGTTCAATGGCGAGCGGCAGGGTGCGGTCGATCTCTGGCGTATTGCCCCGGATGGCGCTTGGCTTGAAAAAATGACGGACGACGATCGCGTCAACTGGTTTCCGCATCCCTCGCCGGACGGTCGGCATATTCTCTACCTGGCTTATAAGCCTGGGGTGAAAGGCCATCCGCGGGACGAGGATGTCGAGCTACGGCTGCTGCCGGCCGAGGGTGGGCAGCCCAAGACGCTGCTGTCTCTCTTTGGAGGCCAGGGCACGATCAACGTGCCCTGCTGGGCGCCGGACGCAAAGCAATTCGCCTTCGTGCGCTATTGGCGATAGCGCGATCACGCCGGATAGAGAAATTCCGCTGTCGAATCTGATCGGCAGGATTTTCGTCCCGCCGATCATGTTCATCGATGTCACCGCCGTTAGCCGATCAGATCCTCGATCCGGATCGGGAAGCGCCGGACACGAAATCCCGTCGCATGCCAGACCGCGTTGGCGATGGCGCCGACAGTGCCGGTGATGCCGATCTCACCCACGCCCTTGATGCCGAGCGGGTTGACGTATGGGTCATGCTCGGGGATCACGATCGCCTCGATCGATGGCACATCGGCATTGACGGGCACATGATATTCCGCAAGGTCGGCATTCATGATCCTGCCGGTGCGGCGGTCGGCGATCGCCTCTTCGTACAGGGCGAAGGAGGCGCCCCAGATCATGCCGCCGAAATACTGGCTGCGGACGAGCCGGGGATTGACGATCCGCCCGGCAGCAAAGGCGCCGACAAGGCGTGTTGTCCGCACCTGTCCAAGGTCGGGGTCGACCTTCACCTCGGCGAAGACGGCCCCGTGTGAATACATGGCGTGCGCCGAAGCGGCTGCCGGGTCGCGGGCGGCTTTGGCGCTGCCAACGATGTCGGTGCGTCCGGCGCGTTTGAGGATTTCTGCGTAGCTTTCGCTGCGCGTTTCGTCATCGCGCCGGTGGAGGCGGCCATTGCGGGCGGTCACGCCGATATTGCCAGCGCCGAACAGTGGCGAGGCGGGATCGGCGACTGCGATCTCCGAGAGTTGGGCAATGGCATCCTTGCCGGCATTGTTGAGCGCCAGGCCCGCACTTGCGGTGTGACCCGAACCACCGGCAATGCCGCCATCAGGCAATGTCGAAATGCCGGAATGGAATTCGACCTGGTCGGGATCGAGGCCGAGTGCTTCGGCTGCGATCTGCGCCAAAGCCGTCCAGGCGCCCTGGCCCATATCGGCACCGGCAGTTTCGACCAGCGCAGTGCCGTCGGCACGCAATGTGGCGCGCGCCGAAGCGGGGAAGTGCGGGCAGTGAAACACGGCGGTGCCCATGCCCCAACCGACGAGGAAGCCGTTGTCGTCGCGCATCTGGCGCGGCGCAAGCGGACGATCGGCCCAGCCGAAATGCTTGGCGCCTTCGGCATAGCATTCGCGTAGCGCCTTGGAGGAAAACGGCCTGCCGGTACCGGGCTCGGTTTCGGCGTAGTTGACGAGCCGGAAGTCGAGCGGATCCATGCCGCAGGCTTCAGCGGCTTCGTCCATCGCCACTTCGAGCGTCGCCGAACCCGAGGCCAGACCTGGCGCCCGCATGGGCCCGGGGGTGCCGATATCGAGCCGGATACCCTGGTGTTCCGTGAGGATGGCCGGGCTTGCATAGATTGGCTGCGAGGCGTTGGCGGCGCCTTCGAGAAATTCGTCGAAGCTTGATGTGGAGCTGAGAGAGCGGTGGTGGAGCGCCGTCAGCCGGCCGTCGCCGTCCATGCCGAGGCGCAGTTTCTGCCAGGTTTGGCCCCGATGGCCGACGGGGCCGTACATCTGTCCCCGGGTGAGCGCCAGCTTTACCGGCCGCTTGAGCATGCGTGCGGCGATGATGGCGAGCATTTGCGGTCCGTTGAGGATCGCCTTCGAACCAAAGCCGCCGCCAAGGAAGGGCGAGCGGATCGTTACGTTTTCGGCCGGGATGCCGAAATAGGCCGCGTAGGAGGCGCAACTCAGCGCCATGGCCTGGTTGGGCATATCCAGCATCAACCGGTCGCCATCCCATTCGGCGACGACCGAATGGGGCTCCATGGCGTTGTGATATTGCGCCGGTGTAGAGTAATCCACTTCGATGCTGCGAGCAGCATTTGCCAGTCCGGCCTCGACATCACCAAAGGCTGTCCGTGGCGGCGAACCGATGCCAACGCTTGCGGGATCGAAATTCTGGCCATTGTCGAGCCCCGTACGGGCGCTTTCGACCGCGTATTGCGGATCGAGCAGGGCCGCGCCTTCGGTGGCGGCCTCCAGCGTTTCGGCGATCACCAAGGCGATCGGCTGGTTGACGTAGCGCACCGTGTCATCCTGCAGCACCTCGATGCGGAAGCCGAAGGGCGGCATTTTTTGGTCCGGATCATGCGCGAGCGGCGGCCGGTTTTCAGGGGTCAGCACCTCGACGACACCGGGATGGGCTTTGGCGGCAGCCACGTTGAGTGACGTGACGCGGCCGCGGGCAATCCGTGACACGGCGGTGATGGCATGGAGCATGCCGGCGGGATGGTTGTCGGCGGCATAGGTGGCGCGGCCGGTAACCTTGAGCACGCCGTCGCGGCGTGTCAGCGGCTGGCCGGAATTCGAGCCGTAGCGCGGGTTCTGTTGTGCGAGTGCGATGACTTCACGCGGCATGGGTCGCTCCCGAAAAGGCTGAGAAGGGCGAGGCCGGCAGTGCGGGCATCGTGTCCGGCGTCCCTTCCGCTGCGAGGATCAGGGCGCGCCTGACAATGCGGCGCGCAAGTTCGATCTTGAAGGCGTTGTCGCCCGATGGTTTTGCCTCGGCGAGGGCCTGTTCGGCGGCTTTGGCGAAAGCATCCTCGCCCACCTCGGCACCGGCAAGCGCTTCCTCGGCCTGGCGGGCGCGCCATGGCTTTGCGGCGACGCCGCCGAGCGCGATGCGGGCGCTACGGATGACGCCGTCCTCGATCTGCAGAGCAGCTGCCGCCGAGACGACAGCAAAGGCAAAAGAGGTGCGCTCGCGCAGTTTGAGATAGCGCGCGTTATCGGCAAATCCGGCTGCTGCTGCGGGGATTCTCAGGCCGATAATCAGTTCACCGGCTTCCAGCGTTGTTTCCCGCTCCGGTGTTTCGCCGGGCAGAAGATGCAGAGATTCCACCGGAACCTCACGAGTGCCGTTGGGGCCTTCCACTTCGGCGACGGCGTCGAACGCCACAAGCGGCACGCAGAAATCCGAAGGGTGGGTGGCGATGCAGTGTTCGCTCCAGCCAAGCACGGCGTGCAGACGGTTTTCGCCCTCGCGGGCGTCGCAGCCGGAACCGGGTACACGCCGATTGCAGGCGCTTGCCAGGTCCTGGAAATAGGCGCAGCGCGTGCGCTGCATCAGATTGCCGCCGACGGTGGCGGCGTTGCGAAGCTGCGCCGATGCACCCGACAGCAGCGCTTCCGCGATCGCCGGGAATGTGCGTTGGAAGCGATCGTCGTAGGCGAGGTACGAATTGCGGACGAGGGAGCCGATGCGGACGCTGCCGTCCTGCAGCCATTCAATGCGGTCGAGGCCGGGAAGCTTGCCGATGTCGATAAGGCGCTCAGGGCGCGAGACACCAATCTTCATCAGGTCGAGCTGGTTCGTGCCTGCGGCGAGAAAAGCCGATCCCGGTTCGCGCGCGGCGGCGATGGCATCCGCAACGCTTGCCGGCCGGATATAATCGAAGCGGTTCATGCGGCGCTCCTCTCATCTCGCCCGACAAGCGCGGCCTGCGCCTGCAGGACGGCTTCGGTGATGCCCTGATAGGCGGCGCAGCGACAGATATTGCCGCTCATCAGCTCGCGAATGCGTTCCGGATCGTCACCGGCCTTGCCTTCGGCGATCAAGCCGACAGCGCTCATGATCTGGCCCGGCGTGCAGAACCCACATTGGAAACCGTCGCAGGCGATGAAGGCGGCCTGCACCGGATGCAGTGTGTCGCCATTTGCCAGGCCTTCGATCGTGGTGATCTGAGCGCCATCAAGGCTGGCGGCCAAGGTGAGGCAGGAATTGATCCGCCGTCCATCAACGAGTACAGTGCAGGCACCGCATTGGCCGCGATCGCAGCCTTTCTTGGTGCCCGTCAGGTCAAGCCGCTCGCGCAGGAGATCGAGAAGCGTCACGCGCGGGTCATCGAGCGAAAGCGAATGCGACTGGCCATTGATGGTGAGGCTGATGGAGAGTGACATCTTGTGCTCCATTCAGGGATTGTGATGTTTGGATCGCGGCTGCCGGTCGGGAGCAGCAAGGTCGGCGCGGAAAGTTGATAGGGCGGTTAGGGTTCCACCGGAAAAGCGCGCTCATTATTCTCGCGGTGTGCTATAGTTATACGGAGGCAGCCTCCGTTTATCAAGAGGGAATGAGATTATTTCGACGATGCGAGACGAGGCTGGCACAACGACGCGCAAGATTCGCGCCGATTCGGTGCGTAACCGGGACAGATTGCTTGAAGCGGCGGCGCTGATTTTCAGCAGCGGCGGCTCGCAGGCCAGCCTCGAAGCGGTGGCCAAGCAGGCTGGTGTCGGCATAGGTACGCTCTATCGGCATTTTCCCACGCGCGATGCGCTTTTCGAAGCCGTCTACCGGCACGAAGTCGACCTTCTCGGAGACCTGGCTGGGGCGCTCGCACGCGATAGCGATCCGGTCGAGGCACTGAGGAACTGGCTGCATGCCAATGTGCGCCTGGTTGCTACGAAGAAGGGCATGATCGAGGCGCTGCAGCTTGCCGCGCATGGCTCTTCCGAACTGAAGGCTTACTCTTCCGAACGGATGATGGCGGCGATCCGTCTTCTGCTCGACCGGGCGGTCGCGGCGGGAATGATCCGCGATGACGTGCCGCCGGAAGATCTTTTTCGCGCCATTGTCGGGATTTTCTATTCGTGCCAGGGAACTGCGGGATGGCAGGCGAATGCGTTGCGCCTGGCCGACGTGTTTGTCGACGGGTTGCGTATTCGCTGAATGTGAGCCGGCTAATGGCTTTTGCAAGGCTGACGCGCCCGACCGCGTTCAATGATAGGTCGGGGGACCCAGCATCTGGTGGGCGATCATCTGCAGTTCCGGCGAGCTTTCCGTCATGCTGTAGGTCATCAGTCGTTTCGGTAGAGCCAGCATATCGTCTGTGTCGGTGAAGGTGAAGGGGATGCCGAGCGTGGCCAGTGCGTCGGCGATTGCCGCGGAACTGGCATGGTCGAGATGGTGGTCGAAAATGGCAGCGCCGATATCGGAGCCTTGCAATATCGCGATCGTCTGCTCGGTCAGGCTCATCCTGGCTGCCGAAGCATCTGGGTTGAGGTCCATGATGATTTTCAGCTCTTCGACAAAGTCATCCTGCACGACGAGGATGCGTCCATTCTTGAGGTCCGATTGTTCAAACATGGCGTTTCTCCTGCCCGATCAACCGCGAAGACGGCATCAAGGTTCCGCGATGCGCGGTACGGCTGTCGCCAACACGCGAATTTGATCTCGATTGGACCGCCCGGCCGGTAAAGCGGCAGGGCAGGATGTTGCGGCAGGAAACACGTTCGAACAGCCGCGGGAGAAATGGCATTTGATGGTTTCGCGGCATGCGCCGGGAACTCCAGGCCTTCCGGTGGATTGAATAAGGGCATTTCACCAGAGCAGACCGATGAGCGACCAGACAAGTGAGCCTGTTGCAAACGCTGAAACAGAGCAAGGCAGAGGGCGTCACGCCACCGGCCCGCGCCAGATCCCGATGCGGGGCTGGAAGGATGTGCTTTGGCGGACCGCCTCCGAAGTGGTCGAGGATCGGGTCACCCTGATTGGCGCCGGTGTTACATATTACCTCCTGCTTGCCTCGTTTCCCGCGCTCGGCGTGCTCGTCAGTCTCTACGGCTTCGTGTTCAATCCCGCAGATCTCGGCAAGCAAATTGGCTTTTTGTCTATGGTCCTGCCGCCAGGCGCATTCGATCTCGTGCTCGGGCAACTTTCCACCTTGACCTCGCAGAAGGCGTCGACATTGAGCATCGCCTTTCTGATCAGCTTTGCCGTTGCGCTGTGGAGCGCCAATAGCGGTGTGAAGGCGCTGTTCGATGCGATGAATGTCGCCTATGGCGAGGAGGAGAAGCGGAGCTTCGTCAAGCTCAACCTGCTTTCCCTCGGCTTCACCCTCGGAACGATTGTGCTCGCCGTGGTCCTGATCGCCGCTATCGGTGTCGTCCCGGCGCTGTTCGCGCTTCTGAGCCTGGACAGCTGGGCGGAGATGTTTGCCGCGGTGGCTCGTTGGCCGGTCGTGCTCGTCATCGTCTGGGCGGCAACGATCGTCATCTATCGCTTCGGACCGAGCCGGGAGAAGGCCAAATTGCGCTGGCTGAGCTGGGGCGCCGGGATCAGCGCTGTCGTCTGGATGGTGACCTCGATCGCGTTTTCCTACTATCTGCAGAATTTCGGCCATTACAACGTCACCTATGGCACGTTGGGTGCACTGATCGGCTTCATGGTCTGGACGTGGATCTCGGTTTGCATCCTGATCGTCGGTGCAGAACTCGATGCCGAGCTCGAACATCAGACGCTCTGCGATTCGACGACGGGTCCGCCATTGCCGATCGGCGAGCGGGGTGCGGTCATGGCCGATACGGTGGGCAAAGCCACCGATTGAGCCGCGGTCAATCTCATATCCTTGGTGTCGGTTGACGGCGCTGGACGCCTTTCATCGGAGAAAAATCGTGCTAGATTTGCGGTGGCGCAAGCATGTGCGCCGCAAAGATCCTCACTCTCCGATAGCGATGGCGAATGAATTTTTTCGAGAGCCTTCTTATCTTATTGCTGAGCGCCGTCCTGCTGCTGCAGGTGGCGCGCAAACTTAAGCTGCCTTATCCGTCGATGCTGGCCATGGCCGGCGTGGTCTTCGCATTGGTTCCAGGCGCTCCGCATTTCTCCTTCGATCCGCGCATTGCGCTGGCATTATTCATTGCGCCGGCGCTGATGGATGCCGCCTTTGATTTTCCGCTCGGTACGGCGCGGCGCTTCTGGCTGCCATTGGTGGTCTATGCCATCGGCGGCGTCGTGGTCACCACGGCGGCTGTGGCTTATGCCGGCTGGGCTCTCGCCGGGCTGCCGCTGGCGGCGGCCGTGGTGCTGGGCGCGATCGTCGCACCGCCGGATGCTGTGGCGGCAACGGCGATCCTTTCCTCCATGGCCGTGCCGCGCAACACCGATACCGTGTTGCGCGGCGAGAGCCTGTTCAACGATGCGGCGGCGCTTCTGATTTTCGGTGCGGCGCTGGCGATCCAGTCGGCGGGCGGCATTGACACGTCCGTTTCATTGCACCTCGCTGCGGCCATCCCGGGCGGTATTATTCTCGGCATCGTCGCCGCCATGATCATGGGACGATTGAGCGGCTATCTCGCCGATTCACTTGGCGGCAACCTGCTGCAATTCGTCCAGACCTATCTTCTGTGGATCATTGCCGAACATCTCGGTTTCTCACCCGTGCTCGCGGTCGTCACCTGCGCCATGACCATTGCCAGACAGGGCGGCATGACGTCGGCGCGCATGCGCGTCCAGTCCTATGCCGTCTGGACCGCAGTCGTCTTCGTGCTCAACGTCGTCGCCTTCCTGATGATGGGCATGCAGGTGCGCGAGATCGTCGGGGGCATGAGCGGCGACCATTTCAAGCAGGCGATGATCTTCGCCGCACTCGTGGTTATGATCGTCATCGCGGCCCGCTTCGTGGTCTGCATCGGCTTCAATCGGATCTATAGCGCCCTTGCCAGGCGGCGGGGTCGGCCCCAGCGGGCTACGCTGCAACAGTCTGTCTTGGCGAGCTGGTGCGGCATGCGCGGGCTGGTCACGCTGGCGACGGCCTTTGCCCTGCCGGGAAATTTTCCGCAGCGCGACATTGTCGTCCTGGCCGCCTTCGCCGTGGTCATTGCCACGTTGGTGCTTCAGGGGCTGACATTGTCGCCGTTGATCCGCTGGTTGGGGCTGGAGTCACACGACGGCAGCCGCGAGCTTGAAGTCTTGCGTGGCGAGCTCGCATCGGCGGCTTTGTCGAAGCTCGACGGTATCGATCTCGCGGAGGCCGAATTGCTGCGCGCCACGTTCCGGCTCGAGCACACGGCGATCCGTGAACCGGGCGAGAGCCTGCCGTTCCAGAAATATCGCAAGCTCGCACTCAAGGCGGTGGCGGCGCAGAGGGCGATGCTGGAACAGCTCCGCGCCGACAATCGCGTCACGATCGATGGATACAATCTCCTGCTCGAGGAGATCGACTGGCGTGAACTCACCGTCCTGCCGGTGGAGGCGCGGCGCATCGAGGAGACGTCGTAACGCGCCTGCCTCAGTGTTGAGCGTTTGCCGGCGAGACCAGTCTTATCCAAGGCGTCAGGTGAAAGGCGCTCATCAGCAGATACATCATCGCCATGCCGGTCAGGGGAAAGGTCCCCTGACCGGCGGAGCACATCATCATCGACGCGTCGCCACCGAGTTGCGTTGCCACGGTCATGGCGATGAAGGTCGGCGCTGCCGCGAGGGAGAGCCAGTCAGCGAGGCGGAGGTCGCCGATCCGTCGTCCGGCGGCGACGACGGACGCCTTGCCCTCGGGCAGCGCAGAGCTGGAACACGTCGAGAGATCCGGCATGGAAATCACTCCCTGCCGTAGCGGTCGTGGTGGCGCCACCAGATGCCTTGCTCATTGCGGCCTTTCGGCGCGCGGTCGAGCCACTGATACATGCCCCAGACGCCGTCCAGTCCACGCGCATAGCTGGAATAGCTATGATAGATGTCGCGGTCTTCGATGACGAAGGTGCTGAGGCCGGGCCGGTCGCGCGTATAAGTCGCGAGGTCGGTGCCAGTCATGGCAGCCATCTGTTCGGCCGGGCTTTCCTCGCCGCGCTCTTTCCATTCCTTCATGGTGCCGCCGGAGCTCATCCCGGCCATCGGTGGCTCCTTGCGGAAATTATATTCGATGCCGCCGTCGCGCTGCTGCTCCGGCGTGAACCAGACATTGAAGTCATTGTTGAAATCGCTTTCGCCGGACGAGGCCCAGGAAAAGTCCCAGCCCATGCGCTGCCTGAATTCCTGGAGCTTCGCCAGCGGCGCGCGCGATACCGCGGTGAAGGCGACATCATGGTTTTCGAGATGCACGGTAATGCCGTTGAAGCCGTCGGCGATCGACGAACAGGACGGGCAGCCGGCGGTATAATCGATGCCGAACATGAAGTGGTAGATCAGAAGCTGCGAGCGACCCTTGAACAGGTCGCGGAGCGTTGCCTTGCCCTGTTCGGTGTCGAAGCGATAGTCCTTCTCGATCTTCACCCAGGGCAGATCCTGCCGCCGCTGGGCGATCGCATCGCTTTGCCGGGTCAGTTCCTTCTCGGCGGCGAGCAGGTCGATCCGTGCTGCGAGCCATTCTTCGCGTGAGCCGGTGAGGTGCATTGTCATTGAACTCTTCCTCTACTTCTCTTGCGCCACCACATCCGGGCGGCATGTTGCTTGCTTGCGAGGAGTAAATTAGCCTCGGATGCCAAGAGGGTGGAGTTACAAGTGTGACGGGATTTCTATGGATTCGCTGATCAATGCCGCGGCGCGGTCGCTTGCGACAGGCGATCCGCTCGGGGCGCTCAAGCGCATTGCCTTGCGCGAAGACGCGCCCGCGCTGGCGCTGCGCGGCATCGCCATGGCCCAGCTCGGCGATTTTCCGCGCGCCAAGGCCCTGCTCAAATCGGCGGCCAAGGTGTTCGGGCCAAGAGAAGCAGTGGCGCGGGCGCGTTGTGTCGTCGCCGAGGCCGAGATTGCACTGGTGTCGCGCGATCTTGCCTGGCCGGCCAGGACGCTCGAAGCGGCGCGGGCGACGCTGCAGGCGCATGGCGATGCGGTCAATGCCGCTTATGCCGGCAATCTCGAAGTGCGGCGCCTGCTGCTGATCGGACGGCTGGAGCATGCGGAGCGCCTGCTGGCCGACCTTGATCCCGCGCCATTGCCGCCAGCCTCGAGGGCCGCTCATTGGCTGGCCGTCGCGGGACTGGCGATACGCCGCCTGAAGACGAGAGCGGCGCGGACGGCTTTCGCCGATGCGCTCGCTGCGGCGCGGCAGGCGGGGATTCCGGCGCTGGCGGCGGAAATCGAGGGCGCGGCGGCCGTTCTTGCGGTGCCAGCTGCGCGTCTGGTCGGGCGCGACGGCGAGCGTCCGATCTTGCTCGAAGAGGTCGAGGCTCTGTTCGACTCGGATGTCCTCGTCGTGGATGCGTGCCGCAATGCCGTTCGGCAGGGGGGCAGCATCGTGCCGCTCGCAAGCCGGCCGGTGCTGTTTGCGCTGGCACGCAGTCTGGCGCAGGCATGGCCGGGCGACGTGCCGCGGAGCGTGCTGATCGCCCAAGCGTTCCGGGCAAAATATGCCGATGAATCGCACCGCGCGCGTCTTCGGGTGGAGATCGGGCGGTTGCGCGTTGCGCTGCAGTCGATTGCCGACATCCGCGCCACGCGCGAGGGTTTTGCGCTGTCGCCGCATCAAGCGCGGCAGATCGTCGTGCTTGCGCCGCCGGTCGAGGAGGACCATGCGGCCTTGCTTGCCTTTCTGGCGGATGGCGAGGCGTGGTCGAGTTCGGCGCTGGCAATTGCGCTCGAAACCAGTCCGCGGACGATTCAGCGGGCACTCGACGAACTCCTGACCGCTGGTAAAGTGCAGTGCTTCGGCCGCGGGCCGGCGCGCCGGTGGATGATGCCGCCGATCACCGGCTTTCCGACAACTTTGTTACTCCCCGGCCCGCTGCCGGTGGGATAGAATGAAGGCATTTGGTTAGGATGGGCGAATGAAGAAATCCCGGGCTGAAGTCCTCTGCGAATACGGACCCTTTGAGGGCGCGTCGCGCGTCAACGGCGTTACTTTCGACGGCGAACGCGTCTGGTTTGCGGCTGGCGACAAGCTGCATGCTTTCGATCCCGATAGTGGCGAGGAACAGCAATCGATCGACGTCGCCTCGCATGCCGGTACGGCCTTTGACGGCCGACACCTTTTCCAGATCGCCGAGGATCGCATTCTCAAGATCGATCCGAAAAATGGCGATGTCCTCGCCTCGATTCCCGCGCCGGGAGAGGGCGGTGATTCCGGCCTGACCTGGGCCGAAGGATCGCTCTGGGTCGGTCATTACCGCGCAAAAAAGATTCACCAGATCGACCCGGAAACCGGCGCCATCCTGCGCAGCATCGAGACCAGCCGTTTCGTCACCGGCGTGACCTGGGCCGGCGAGGAACTCTGGCACGGCACCTGGGAAGAAGAAGAAAGCGACCTTCGCCGCATCGATCCCGTCAGCGGCAAGCTGCTTGAAGTGCTGGAAATGCCCACCGGCACCGGCGTTTCCGGGCTGGAATCCGACGGCCGAGAGCGGTTCTTCTGCGGCGGCGGAAGCAGCGGCAAGGTCCGCGTCGTGCGGCGGCCGGGGTAGCGGCCGCATCTTTTTCACTGAAGCGAAAGTCTCGTGAAACGCCGAGATCGGCTTATCAATTGAGGCGATGGCGAAGAAGAAGCGAGTTCAGCGTCTCGGCCACTTTTTCTGTCCAGCCGATGTTCTCTCTCAGCGCCGCCGGGAAAAGACCGGGAAGCCTGAAAAGCGCATGCGAGATGGCATTGCCTGTTCTGGGAATGTCTCCCAGAGACGCGCCGATCTCCGCGGCCCGGGGATCACGCAGATCATAAGCCTCACCGTTCCGGTCGACGCCGACTGCATAGCGCATCCAAGCGGCGATCGCGATGGCATATGTCTCGGCTCCATCGCCTGTAGCCAACGCGGCGACGGCTGGCTCCAACAGGCGCTGCGGCAGTTTTTGTGTGCCATCCATGGCGATCTGGTAGGTGCGGTGGGCGATCGCCTTGTTGGCGAAGCGGGATGCGAGCTGATCGGCATAGGCGGCAAAGTCGATGCCGGGCAAGGGGTCGAGCGTCGCGGCCGCCGCTGCCATATGGCGCCGCGCCAACGCTGCCAGTTGTGCATCCTCCATGACGTCGCGGATATAGTCGAAGCCGCCGATGAAGCCGAGATAGGCGAGCAGCGAATGCGTGCCGTTGAGCATGCGGAGCTTCATTTTCTCATAGGGTGCGACGTCGCTGACCATCAGTACGCCAGCTTTCTCCCAGGCCGGTCGGCCGTTCGCAAAGCGGTCCTCGATCACCCATTGAGCAAATGGTTCTGTTTCGACAGCGGCGAGATCGATCCGGCCCGTGAGACGCGCAGCGTCGGTATAGGTGGCGTCCGTGCTGGCCGGCGTGATGCGGTCGACCATGGTCGATGGGAAAGGCACGTTTTCGGCGATCCAGTCGTGCAGCGAAGCATTGATGCGTGCTGCGAAATCCAGCACCAGCCGGCGCAGCACGTGGCCATTGGCCGGCAGGTTGTCGCAGCTCAACGGTGTGAACGGGGCAATGCCTTTTTCCCGGCGCCGCGAGAGGCCTTCGACGAGATAACCGACAGCGCTGCGTGATGCATGCCGGTCGGCGAGATCGTGGGCGATATCCGGATGCGTGATGTCGAGGCCGCCGGTGGCCGGATCCAATCCATAGGCTTTTTCGGTCACCGTCAGGCTGACGATGCGGATCGTGGGATCCTCCAATCGGGCGAGCAATGCGGCCGGGTCGCGGGAGGCGGCATGCGCCTTGAGGATCGAGCCGATCACGTCAGCCGTTGTCCCGGCTGTATCGCGGATGAGCAGCGTATAGAGTCCGTTCTGGGCGTTGAGATGGTCGACCACATCGGTAGTCCGAAGGCTGGCGACCTCAATGCCCCAATCGCCACCGGCATCGGCAATCGAAGCGTCCGTATAGCCGGCGAGATGCGCTCGGAAGAATGCGCCGGGGCCGAGATGCAGAATGCCTGCCTTCAGCGAATTGCGGTCATAGCTGGGAATGCTGACGCCGGATGGCAGGCCGGCGGTATCGTGTAGACGCTCGGTCACAGTTTGTAGGCCTTCTTTGCATTACTGTAGCTCAGTGCTTCCGCCACGCCTTCCGCATCTCGCTTGGATAGGCGGTGTTCGGCAACGAGGTCGGCGAGAAAGCGGCAGACTTCGCGGCGCCAAACATCGTGCCGGGCGGGAATCGACAACAGCGCCCGGGTGTCGTCGTTGAAGCCGGCGAGATTGGCAAAGCCGGCCGTTTCGACGACTTGATCGAGATAGCGGCGGATACCGTTCGGGCTGTCGTGGAACCACCAGGGCGGGCCGATCATCAGGCAGGGCCAGTAGCCTGCCATCGGGGCAAGTTCGCGGGCATAGGTGGTCTCGTCGAGTGTGAACAGCAGGATGCGCAGGCCCGGCGCATGGCCGTATTTCGACAGCAGCGGGCCAAGGCCGCCAACCCAATCGGTGGGGGTGGGGATATCGGCGCCCATATTCGGGCCGCGGGTGCGGAAGAGGCCTATGTCGGTGTTGCGTCGGGAGCCGGCATGGATCTGCATGACCATGCCGTCTTCCGCTGAAAGGCCAGCCATTTCGGTCAGCATCAAGCCGCGGAAGAGCTCGGCATCGGCGGCAGTGGCGGGTTCGACCAGGATGCGGTCGAGCAGGGCCTGTTTGTCCGACAGCGGCCGGTCGGCGGTAAAGGCGGTGGGTACGCCATGGTCGGTGGCGGTGGCGCCATATTGGCGGAAGAAGGCGCGGCGGCGGCGATGCGCCTCGATCATGCCCTCCCAATTGGTGATATCGGTGCCGGCGATTTCGCCGAGCTTGACCAGGTTTTCGCGGAAATGCCGCGCATCGGGATCGGTGACGCTGTCGGGCCGGTAGGTCGAACGCACCTTGCCGATCCAGCCGTCCTTCGCCAGCTTCTGGTGATGCAGGAGTGGATCGAGTGCGCCGTCTGTCGTCGCGATCGTCTCGATGTTGAAGCGCTGGTGTAGTGCCCGCGGGCGGAATTCGGGCCGGGCGAGCTCGGCGTTGATATGGTCATAGAGCACGTCGGCATTTTGTGGCGTCAACGGCTCGGTACAGCCCAGCACGGCCGACATGGCATGGTCGACCCAGAGCCGCGACGGCGTGCCATGGAAAAGATGATAGTGTGCGGCAAAAGCCCGCCAGATATCCCGGCCGCGCGCAACCGGCTTGCCGTCCAGGCGCGGTACGCCCAGCGTGTCGAGATCGACCCCAACCGAAGTGAGCATGCGGAAGAGATAGTGGTCAGGGATCACCAGCAGAGAGGCGGCATCCTCGAACGGCTTGTCTTCGGCGAACCAGGCCGGCTCGGTATGGCCGTGCGGGCTGACGATCGGCAGGTCACGCACGGTTTCATAGAGGTCGCGGGCGATCGTGCGGAGGGCT
The DNA here is from genome assembly GCF_056403555.1 of Rhizobium sp. P2_G2. Lineage (NCBI taxonomy): Bacteria > Pseudomonadati > Pseudomonadota > Alphaproteobacteria > Hyphomicrobiales > Rhizobiaceae > Rhizobium > Rhizobium sp. P2_G2. The sequence goes on along the minus strand of NZ_JBFUFF010000004.1, from coordinate 200,838 downwards.
GGATCAGCCGGAAAAAGCCGGTCGGGGTGTAGGAAGCCGTCGCTTGCCGTCATGAGGATACTCCTTGCCGCCTGAAGCGGGCTCTAATTCGGCACGCTGCCGAGCGCGTAGAGAATGCCGCGCAGTTCCGCGAGGCCGCGCATGCGGCCGATGGCCGGATAGCCGGGGGTCACGGTCTTATGGAGGTCGTCGAGCATGCGATGACCATGGTCGGAGCGGAAGACGATCGAATCTTTTTCGTTACGCCTGCGGTCCTCCGCTATGAGTTCCCTGAGCACCGCGACCATGTCGACATTGCCTTCGAGATGCGCGCTTTCGTGGAAACTGCGGCCGTCGCCTTCGCGCTTGGTGGCGCGGAGATGGGCGAAATGGATGCGCGAGGCGAAGCGGCGAGCGATTGCCGGCAGGTCGTTGTCGGCGCGGACGCCAAGGCTGCCGGTGCAATAGCACATGCCGTTGGCCGCGGACGGCACCGCGTCGAAGAGGGCGGCATAGTCCTTCGCCGTCGAGGCGATGCGCGGCAGGCCGAAGAGCGGCCGTGGCGGATCGTCGGGATGCAGCGTCAGCTTGACGCCACGTGCCTCCGCCGCCGGCGTCACGGCTTCGAGGAATTCGATCAGGTGCCGGCGCAGAGTCTTAGCGTCGATCTCGGCATAGGCGAGCAGCTTGTCACGGAATTCGGGAATGGTCAGCGGTTCTGTTGTCGAGCCGGGCAGGGCGGACGTGATGATGCGGGTGATCTCGGCGATCTCGTCTTCCGTCATGCTTTCGAAGACCGTGCGTGCACGCGCTGTGTCTTCCGGCCCATAGTCCTGCACGGCGGCCGGACGCCGCAGCACAAAGAGATCGAAGGCAGCGAAGCGCTCGTGGTCGAAGCGCATCGCGGTCGCGCCTGTGGGCGTTACGTGGTCGAGTTCGGTGCGCGTCCAGTCGACGACCGGCATGAAATTGTAACAGATGATCGGAATATCGCAGGCGGCGACGGCTTCGAGGCTGGCAATCCAGGCCTCGATTTCCTGTTTCGCGCCCTTGCCCTTGCGCTTGACGGCGTCGGGAATAGGTATGCTTTCGATCACCGACCAGGTGAGTTTCGAGCGGCCGGGTGGCGTGATCTCGATCAGCGACTGGCGCTCGCGCACTTCGGCCTCGGTCCAGGCGCGGCCGATCGGCACGTCATGCAGGGACGAGACGATATTGGTGGCACCGGTCTGGCGCACCTCGTCGAGCGTCACCGGGCTCGCCGGCCCGAACCATCTCCAGCCCTGTTTCACGCATTCTCCTCCGGCGGCTCAGCAGAAATAATCGGGATAGCGGGAGCGCAGTTCCGCGACGTCGGGGATGACTGCGCTGAGATGATGGATCATCCGCTCCCGCGCCTGCTGTATGTCATGGGCGGCGATCGCATCGAGAATTGTCTGATGCTCGGCGATGACGTTTTGCATGCGGCCAAGCACCGGCAGCGTCAGCCGTCGTGCGCGGTCGATCTGCACTTTCACCGTCTTGAGAATATTCCAGATGCCCGGATAGCCGGCGATCTGGCTGATGGCTTCGTGAAACGCCTCGTCCTGCTCGTGAAAACCAGATGTGTCGCCGATCGCCGCAAGCGCCTTCTGGCGCGCGATGATCGCCGCCAGCCGTTCGATATCGGCTGCGGTGGCAATCTCGGTCGCCCGCTCCACCGTCGTGCATTCGAGCGATTTGCGCACCACGACGGCTTCCGGAATGGCGCCGACCGGCACGCGCGACACCACCGTGCCTGATTGTGGATAGATATCGACCAACCCGCCCTCGGACAGTCTCAACAGCGCCTCGCGCACCGGCGTACGGCTGACGCCGAATTCCTCGGCAATCCGTTTCTCCTGCAGCGCGGTTCCCGGCGGCAGGCGTAGCGACAGGATGTCGGCGTGAAGGCGACTGAAAATCGCATCCGCCGTCGTCACGCGACGTAGCGTGATTATTTTCTCCGGCTCTCGCTCACTCAGCGCGTTTGAGACGCTGTTCTCCGTCATCGGCTTTCCATGTTGTTGACACTTTCGTGCATACTAGTATATCAGTTGCCGTCGCTTGCCAAGGGCATCCGAAGAGGAGTTGGAAACTTGGCCTGAACTTTACGCAAATATTTCCAATCATTTTCACGCCGGCATCCGCCCCATGTCGCCGGTATGGATCAAAGTGGAGGAGAGACCACGATGGAGATGAAACGCAGAACATTCGTCGGCACCGCAGCCGGCGCGGCCGTTGCCAGCCTGCTGCCCTCGCGCCTGCTGGCCGCCGTCGCCAAGCCGGCCAGCCCGGTGACGATCACGATCGCCGACGTGGCAGGCGACCTGGCGCTGACGCAGGGCATGTTCGAGAACTATGCATCGGAAAAATCCGACTGGGTGTCGAATTTTGCCTTCACCAAGGCACCGGCGCCGGAACTGCCCGCCAAGATCAAGGCGCAGCAGGATGCCGGCAAGGTCGATATCGATCTCGTGCTCACCGGCACGGACGCGCTCTCGGCCGGCATCGACCAGGGCCTGTGGATCAGCATGGACAGCCACAAGGCCGACTTGCCAAATGCCGAAAACATCCTTCTGCCGCAGGCGCTGAAGATGCAGTCGCTCGCCAAGGGCCAAGGCGTGGTGATCACGTATTATCCGTCGGGACCTCTGCTTGAATATATGCCGGACAAGGTGGCCAATCCGCCGAAGACGGTGCAGGAACTGCTCGATTGGACCAAGGCCAACAAGAACAAGTTCCTCTATGCCCGTCCCGCCAATTCCGGCCCCGGCCGCACTTTGCTGATGGGCCTGCCCTATCTGCTCGGGGATAAGGATCCGCATGATCCGGTCAACGGCTGGGCCAAGACCTGGGACTATCTCGCGGCGTTGGGCGAGAATATCGAATATTACCCGACCGGCACCGCCGTCGTGTTCAAGGAACTCGGCGAAGGCACCCGCGACATGGTGGCGACCACGACCGGCTGGGATATCAATCCGCGCGCGCTCGGCATCGTGCCGGCCGAAGCCAAGGTGACGAAGCTCGACGGTTTCCACTGGGTAACGGACGCGCATTATGCCGTGATCCCGAAGGGCGTCTCCGACGAGAAGATCGCGGTGCTGATCGATGTGCTGAACTACATCCTGCAGCCGAAGCAGCAGGGTATCGCCTATGATGCCGGCTATTTCTATCCCGGCCCGGCGGTCAAGGATGTGACGCTGGCCATGGCGCCGCAGGAAAGCCAGGACACGCTCAAGGAATTCGGCCGCAAGGAGTATGACGACTGGATTCCGAACAACCCGCTGGAGGTGCCGCTCGAACCCAAGCAGATGGTCACGGCCTTCCGCATCTGGGACGAGAAGATCGGCGCCAGGAAGGGCTGATCCCGCTTGAGCCGGTGCCGCTTTTCTCGGCTGGCGCCGGCCGATCCGCTTCACCATGGAGATTGGCTTGACCTCGCTCTCGCCTGCAAAAAACAATGCACGCCTCGAATTGCGCGGGCTTCGCCGCTCCTTCGGCGCCTATAATGCGCTTGACGATATCGATCTGGCGATCGAGCCGGGCGAATTCATCGCGCTGCTCGGGCCTTCGGGCTGCGGCAAGTCGACGGCGCTCAATTGCATTGCAGGCCTCTTGGCGCTGTCGGGTGGCGAAATCCGTCTCGGCAATCGTCGCATCGATGAACTGGAGCCGGAGAGGCGCGGCTTCGGCATGGTGTTCCAGAGCTATGCGCTGTTTCCGCATATGAGCGTGCGGAAGAATGTCGGCTTCGGCCTCTCCATGCAGGGCGTCAAGGGAGCTGAAGCCGACAAGCGCATCCAGGCGGCGCTGGCGCTCGTCCGGCTCGAAAGCCAGGCGGAAAAGCTGCCGGGCCAATTGTCCGGCGGTCAGCAGCAGCGCGTCGCCATTGCCCGCGCCGTCGTCATTCGTCCGCCTATCGTGTTGATGGATGAACCGCTCTCCAATCTCGACGCCAAGCTCAGGCTGGAAATGCGGGCCGAAATTCGCGGCATTCATGATCAGATCGGCTCGACCACCATCTATGTCACGCATGACCAGGACGAGGCTTTGTCGCTGGCTGACCGCATCGTGGTGATGAGCCAGGGTCATATTGAGCAGATCGGTTCGCCGCAGGACCTCTACCAGCGGCCTGTCAATCTCGCCGTCGCCGATTTCATGGGGTTTCGCACCCGCATTTCCGGCCGGGTCGTTTCGGTGTCCGGGGCTGAAGCCGAGATCGAAGCGGCTGGGGCGCGGTTGTCCGGCACTATGCGAGCACCGCTGAAGGTCGGTGATGCTGCGGTGCTTTCCGTCCGTCCCGAGGATCTGATGGCGACAGACGGAGAAGGCATTTTCGCGACGGTCGCCAGCATGGAATATCGCGGCCGCGCCTTTTTTGGCATGGCGCGAGCGCCCGATGGCGCCGACCTCTATTTCCGCGCTGACCAGGCGCTGCCGCGCGGGGCAGAGACGCGGCTAAACCCGCTTCCCGGTCATGCGCTGCTGTTCAGGGATGGAAAGCAATGAGCGGTCCGAGCCTCAGGACACGGCTTGCCGTGCGCGGGCTGGACGGGACCACGCTTCTGGTCCTGCCCGGACTGCTGCTGATGATCGCGCTGTTTGTCTATCCGTTCCTCTATGGCGTGGTGGATTCACTCATCCCCAAAGAGGGCGCCTGGTACGCCAACTATGTCAAATTCTTCAGCGATCCGTTCGAGTACAAGACGATCGGCGCCACCCTCTGGCTGGCGCTGCCGGTGACCATCGTCAATCTGGCAATCGCTGTGCCGATCGCCTTCCGTGTCCGGCTGATGCATCGGCAGAGGTTGTTGACCACGATCCTGGTCCTGCCGATCACGCTTGGCACGGTCTTTGTCGCCGATGGCCTGCTGACCTTTCTCGGACCGCGCGGCTGGTTCAATCATACGCTTCAGGCGCTCGGCATTCTCAGCGATCCGGTCAAGCTGACCAACAATTACTGGGGCGTGTTTGCCTCGCTGCTGATCACCGGATTTCCCTTCGCTTTCCTGCTGGTTCTGTCCTTCATCACCGGCATCGATCCGGCCATCGAGCAGGCCGCCGCGACGCTCGGTGCCGATGCGCGGCGTCGGTTCCTGCGCGTTTTCCTGCCGTTGCTGGTGCCGGGACTGGCGATCACCTTCTGCCTGTCATTCGTCCAGGCGTTCGCGGTGTTTCCCTCCGCCCTGCTGCTCGGCGCGCCGGCGGGGCCGACACGGGTGATATCGATCGCGGCCTATCAGGCGGCCTTCGAACAATATGACCACTCGCTCGGCTCGGCGATCGCGCTGGTCATGGGGGCGGTCGAACTGGTCGTCGTGCTGGTGGTGCTCGGCCTGCGTTCGCTCTTTTATCGCGGCCCGGCTGCTGGAACGAAAGGCTGAGTCATGATCCGCGACAAGGGGCTGACATCGAAAATCTGGCGCTTCGCGGTCTGGGGCACAGCACTGCTCTTCATCCTCAATCTCTTGGCAGTGATCGCCGTCGTCATCATCAATTCCTTCGCCACGCGCTGGCTCGGCACATGGCTGCCGGCTGGCTGGACCACGCGCTGGTATGCGAGCGCCTGGAAGGAATTCCAGCTGGGAAACGTCGTCCTGGTGACGTTCGAGATCACCTTTACGGTGGTGATCATTTCCGGCCTGATCGGCGTGATGACGGCCTATGCGCTGGCACGGCGGGATTTTCCGGCCAAGCGCGCCATCGTGCTGCTCTTCCTGCTGCCCTTGCTCATTCCGCCGCTGACTTATGGCATTCCGCTCGCCACGGTACTCTACCGGCTCGGTCTCGGCGGGTCGTTCTGGGGCGTGGTGCTGATCAACCTGGTCCCGTCAGTGCCCTTCGTCGTGCTGGTGATGATCCCCTTCGTCGAGCAGATCGATCCGCGCATCGAGGCTGCGGCACGGGTATTTGGTGCCGGGACCTCCAGCCTGTTCGTCCGCATCCTGCTGCCGCTGCTGCTGCCGGGCATGCTGGCGGCACTGCTGCTCGTGCTGGTGCGCACGATCGCCATGTTCGAGCTGACATTCCTGATCGCTGGCCCGACGACCCAGACGCTGGTGGTGGCGCTCTACTACGCCGTCTTCGCTTCGGGTGTGCGTGCGGCGCAATCGATCGATGCGATGGCGGTGGTCTATATGGTGACGACCTTGTTCTGGCTGGTGATCGCGCTGCAATTCGTCAACCCGACACAGATCGTTGCCCGCGCCAAGCAGCAGCAATAGGGCGTCGGCTCAGGCCGCCGCTCCGCGAACGATGTCCTCGAATTCCGGCGCTGAAACCGGCCGGCTGAAATAGTAACCCTGCATCTCGTCGCAATTGTTTTCGCGCAGGAAGGTCAGTTGCTCGTCGGTTTCGACGCCCTCGGCGATGACGCGCAGGTTCAGCTTCTGGCCGAGCAGGATGATGGCGCTGGCCACGGCGCGATCGCTCTCGTTGACCGAAAGGTCGTCGATGAAGGACTTGTCGATCTTCAGACGGGCGACAGGAAAATTCTTCAGCGCGCTGAGACTCGAATAGCCGGTGCCGAAATCGTCGATGGACAGCTGCACGCCGAGCGATTGCAGCGCCTGCATGGTCGCGACCGCGTGGTCGATATTCTGCATGATCAGGCTTTCGGTGAGTTCGAGCTCCAGATATTTTGCCTCAAGCCCGCTCGCTTCGAGCGCCTCGACGACCTGCTCGATCAGGTTCTTTTCCCAGAACTGACGCGCCGAGACATTGACGCAGATATTGATCGGCGGCAGGCCGGCATCCTGCCAGGCCTTGTTCTGGCGGCAGGCCTCGCGGATCACCCAATTGCCGATCGGCACGATCAATCCGGTCTCTTCGGCCAGCGGAATGAAATCGGCCGGCGAGATGCGACCGAGTGAAGGATGGTTCCAGCGTATAAGCGCTTCGGCGGCGAAGACGCGACCGGTCTTCAGGTCGACCTGAGGCTGGTATTGCAGGAAAAGTTCGGCGCGCTCCACGGCGTTGCGCAACTGCTCCTGCAGCAGCAGTTTCTGGTGGGCCTTGGCGTTCAGCTCCGGCGAATAGAACTGAAAATTGTCGCGCCCCAAGCCCTTGGCCTGATACATGGCCGCATCGGCATTGGTCAGCAGCGCTTCAGTGCTCGCTCCGTCGGCGGGGTAGTGGGCGATGCCCATGCTGCAGGTGACCCGCAGTTCATGACCTTCCAGCGTGATCGGCGCGGCCACGGCGTCGATAATGACCTGGCATATGGCGGGGACGGTCTCCGGCAGCTTGGGCTGGTCGGGCAGCAGGACGACGAATTCGTCACCGCCCAGCCGGACGACGGTGTCGGTCGAGCGGACATGTTCCAGCATGCGGTTGGCGACGATGCGCAGCAGCTCGTCGCCGGCATTGTGGCCGAGGCTGTCGTTGACGAATTTGAAGCGATCGAGATCGATGAACAGCACGGCAACGCCGCGATCGGTGGCTTCCGCCTGCTCGATCGCGTCGGCGAGACGCTGCCTCAGCAGAGTGCGATTGGGCAGATGTGTCAGCGCGTCATGCGTCGCCATGAACTGGATATGGTCCTCGGTCAGCTTCCGCTCGATGGCGATGCCAGCGATGCGGGTTGCCATGCTGACAAGGCCGGTCTCTTCACTGGTGGGCTCGCGCACCGATTTGGAATACATCGCAAAGGTGCCAAGAACCGCCCCTCTATGTGACATGATGGGTGTCGACCAGCAGGAGCGGTAGCCAAAGGGCGCCATCAGCTCGCGAAAATCCTCCCAGAGCGGATCAGCCTGGATGTCGGCAACGATCACGGTTTCCTGACGATAGGCGGCCGTGCCGCAGGAGCCGACTTTGGGGCCAATCCGCACGCCTTCGATCGCACGTGAATAATCCGGATCGAGGTGCGGTGCGATCCCTCGGCAAAGCCTTTCGCCGTCATTGTCCAGCAGCAGGATCGAGGCGACGATGCCGGTCAATTGCGCTTCGATGAGCAGCACGAGTTCGGTCAGCACATCTTGCAGTGGCGCTGCAGTCGCGATCATTTCCAGGATCTTCGCCTGGCCGCCGCGCAATATTTCAGACCGTTTGCGTTCGGTGATGTCGCGGGCAATGCCGACGAGGCCGAGAACCTCGTTGTCGCGTCCGCGCAGCAGCAGCTTGGTGGACAAGATCCATTTGAACCGGCCGGACGGATCGTGGACATTCTCCTCCCGGTCGATCATCGGTGTGCCGGTGCGCAGGATCTCGAGCTCGCGCTCCCGGAACTCCTTTGCCAGTTCGGGTGGATGGTAATCGCTGTCGACCAGACCGATCATTTCCTCCGGCGTCCGGCCCCAGTCGGCGGCCAGCGCCGTGTTGGCGATGACGAAGCGGCCGTCGACGTCCTTGACCCAGAGATAGTCGGGCACGGAGTCGATCAGATGCTGCAGCGACATCCGTTCATTGGCGAGCGCCGTGTGGGCGATCTTGTCGGAAATATCCTCATGGGTCGCCACCCAGCCGCCATCCTCCATCGGTTGGTGGCAGACGCGGATGACACGACCATCCTGGAGTTCGGCATTCCAGATAATCGGGCGCCCGGCGACAGCTGCATCGGTGCAGAATGAGGTATAGTTGTCGGCGCTGCCCATCGGGCAGGTACCATTGGCCTCACGCAGCTCGATGATCTCGCGCAACGACGTGCCGGAGACGAGACATTCCGGATCGAGGCGATAGATTTCTGCGTAGCGCGGATTGCTGAGCACCAGCCGCTGTTCGCCGTCGAAAAAGCAGACACCTTGGGAAATATTGTCGATCAGCGTCTGGTAGCGCAGCATCTGCACCATCAGCGACGGAAGGACCGACAGCACCTCCTGCTCGTCATGCGCCTGCTGCACGTCCTCAGGATCAAGGCCGCTGTCGTTAAAACCTTTGATAAAATGTTTTTCAAGCAATTGCAGCACCTTCCCAGTACATGCATGAAGCAATGTCTGCGACTGCTTACCTATAATATACAGTTGTTAACCGTCGCTAAATCATGCTCGTCTGGCACGGTTCATGGCAAAGGCATGTCGAACTGGTTGCCGTTGCGCAACTGATCGCATGGCGTGGCGCTGGTTCTACCGAGTTGGAAGTGATCGGATTCCAGCGGATCGAATTTGTTCGCTTGCCAATCGTTTAGGTTGCGAGTATCAATGGAACAACCGAACTGCGGCCGGCCTGACCTGCAGCCTCCTTCGACGACTTTGAGGCGTCGTGCCTACAGAGGAACGGAGCGGACAACAGAGCGTCGCGTATTCGGGATCGCACAGGCAGCAAAAGCAGGGGAGGAATGTGCATGTCGCTTAAACTACTGCTTAGCGCGTCGATATTTGCATGTCTGGCATCGCAGTCATATGGAGCCGAAATATCCGGCAAGGCGTTAAAGGTCCCGGCGCAATTCGATGCCCCTGGATCCAAAACCGGCAACAAGCCGCGTGGGATCAGCGGCATGGCATGTATGGGAAAGGCCGCCGATCCATCCCGACTATGCTTCGTCATCAACGACGAGGAAAAATTCGGCCAGTTTGCCGAACTCGGCTCCGATACCCTGACGCCGCTGGCGCATGTCATCACCTTCATCAAAGGAAATGACACCGGCGATGATGTCCTTGGAAAACAACGCATTGCGCCTTGCCCTGGCGGCAATTCGAAACACCAGTATGAGGAGCTTGATGGTGAAGGCGTAGCCTATGCAGATGACATGATCTTTGTGTCGAGTTCCCATTCTTGTAACGGAAGCGATAAGTACAAGGCGTCAAGCTATCTGCTCACGCGCTTTGCTGCCAAGCCCGATGAGCCGATCGCGGATTCCGTCACGGTTGAGAGAACCTGGCGGCTTGCAGATGTGCTGGCCGAAAGCGACGTTGCGAAGGATTTCGGCAACGCCAAAACCGTCGGCACGAACATCGAGGGCATTGCGGTCATCGGAGGCGATCTCTATGCGGGATTGCGGACCCCTGTCGATGCCGGCGTGGGATATATCGTCACTGTTCCAGTCGAACCGTTGTTTGCACCGGGCAAGGAAGGATTGCCGACGGGCCTTGTGCATACGATCAAAGTCGCCCTCGCTCCCGATGTCGGCATCCGAGACCTTGCTGCCCTGGACGACCAAAAACTTCTCATTCTGTCGGGGCCTACGCTTGAGCAACCAGACGTTCCCTATGAGATTCGGTTGCTGGACAATTTGACTCCGGGAGACATTCGCAAAACGAAGACGCTGCTGCCAATTCCGACGGTGGTCGTCAACAATACGATCGGAAAAGCCGAAACATTGACCGTGTTGTCGAACGACGCGTCCGGCGTCGATGTCGTGGTGCTCTACGACAATCTGGACGAGGGCCATCCAACTGTATTTCATCTGCCGCCGATCGACTAAATCGGTCCTGGATCGGGCAGAGTTTCATTCCGCCCGACATCGACGGTGAAGTCCGGATGGATGCGGCGATCGATCGCCTCAAGGGCTACACGCATTCGCCGCTTTCCACCCCTATGCTGCCCAATTATGAAATGGGCCAGGCGGCGGCAGAAATGCTGGTAGACATCGCCGTACACGGCAAGGCGGTCAAGCGGATGGCGATGAAGGTGGATGGGCCGGTGGGTGATCCGCACGTTGATGGCGCGGCCAAGGGGGGTGAGAAGAAAAGACCCTCTCTGGCCTGCCGGCCATCTCCCCCACAAGGGGGGAGAAGACTCGCGGCACCCTATTTGCCTCAATTGGGGCGCAGTGGGTGCGGCTGGGTTAAGCCCCTCACCCTTGTGGGGAGGGGTTTGGGGCGGGGTCTTTTTAGGCCAATATACCGGCTGTCAAAAGAACGGCTTATAATCGATATCGTACCCGAAATACCTTGGTCCGACCAAAGCAATCCCCTCCGCTGTCCGCCATTGCGGATTGCAGGGAAAGGCGAGGGCTACAAGCCGAAGCCCATATTTCAGCGAATCCGCCGTCACCGGATTGCCGCTGTCGGCTTCCAGCAGCGTGATCAGTTCCGGCGTCGTCACGAGGATCTTGCCGTCGCGCTCGGCCATCAGGAACTCATTCTGGAAATCGAGCTTGAACGTATGGCCTTTCCAGTCTTCGACGCCGTCGAAACGGGCGGTGCCGCGGGCAAAACCGCCGACTGTGCGGCGGTCGATGTCCTTGACGCGACCGTGGAAGATGATCTGGGCGCCGAGCATGTCGACAACCGCCTCGACCGGATCGGCATGCGCCGCCCGCGTCTCGCGCAGCGTCAACCCGAGATTGGCGCAAAGCGTCAGCGTGCCGCGCACCACGGCCTTCTTTGCCACTGCGCCGCTCATCGGGTAGAAGGCGAGCAGCGCCGAGCCGCCCATTTCGATGGTGGCGGCGCGGGCGAGGCGTTCGGTCCAGGCATTGCTGACTGTTTCCAGCACGATGGAATTGCCCTTGTCGTCGCACAGCACCATCGGGGTGGCCGAGACGCCGTGCATGGTGAAGGTCACCATCTGCAGTTCCGGATAGGCGCGGCCCATGCCGTCGCCGTCGACCAGCGGCAGGCCGGTCATGGCGGCGACGACGAAAGGCGTGGTCGAATTGATGCCGCCGGCCTCGCCGCAGAGCACGGCGTCGATCTTGCGATTCATCACCTGTTCGAGCTGGCGGAAGGCGTTGATCAGTTCCTCGCCCTGCGGCAGCTTCTCGGTCATGACCGTCGGTGCGCCCATCATGCAGACGGGGACGACCAGCGCATCGTCTGCCAGATCCTCGACATCGACGATCTTCACCGGGCCGTGCTTGCGGATTGCCTGCTGGGCCATGAGCTTGCCGACATAGGGGTCGCCGCCGCCGCCCGTGCCCATGATCGCACCGCCGACGGCAATATCGTCCAGGTCCTCGGCATAGACCGTGCGCAAGGTTTTCATCAGGAGCTCCTATGCGAGGGGAGGGGTTTGAAGGTCAGTTCGGGGTAGCCGAAGGCTTTCGGGCCGACGACTTCCAGGGCGTGCGGCGTCTTCATCAGGTCATGCACCGGCAGGCCGATCACGGCGACGCGCTGGCCGTAGCGCAGCATTTCGGTGGTGATCGGCTCGCCCGTGTCGAGTTCGAGGTTCATGATCAGGTCCGGTACCATGATCACCGGCTCGCCATCGACCCAGAGCACCAGATTCTCGTTCTGGATGGCGATCGAGGCTTCCGATCCGGCCCATTGCCCGGTGCCGGCAATCTTGGCCATGCCGCGCGCAAAACCGCCGCGCAGCACCCGTTCGATATCGGTGATCTTGCCAGTGAAGAACAGTTTGGCCCCGGTCTCGGCAACGATCTTCTCAACCACGTTCTGGTGTTTCGCACGCGCCCGGATGATCGTGTTGCCGATATCGAGCGCCTGCGTCACCGTGCCTGGCACGGCGTTACGGCGAACGAATTCGCCGCTCATCGGTGCCACGGCGAAACCGGCGCCTGCGCCCATGTCGACGGCGATGTCGCGGGCGAACTTTTCCAGCCAGAACATGTCGACCACATGGCGGAAGACGACGACGTTGCCTTTTTCATCGGCAATGGCGCCGGGCGAAGCCTTGGCGCCATTGATGAAGAAGGTGGTCATCTGCACTTCGGGGAAGGCGCGGCCCATGCCGTCACCGTCGACCACGGGCAGGCCGGCATAGGCGGCGGTGATGATCGGCTCCATCGAATTGGCGCCGCCGATCTCTCCCGAGATCACTGCCGTCATTTTGACGCCGGCTGCTTCCTCGACGCCCAGCATGGCGCGATAGCATTCTCCGCCTTCCTCGATCTTTTCGACGCCGACGACCGGCGCGCCGATGCCGCCGACTTCGCCGACCCAGGCGTCATCGGGCAAAGCTTCGAGCGGCATGAGCTCGATTTTCGCGCCGCGGCGCATCAGTTCGCGGGTGCGGAGCATGCCTATATAGGGATTGCCACCGCCGCCCGTGCCGAGGAGCGCCGCGCCAAGTGCTAGCGGCTTGAGGTCCGCCTCTGTGAGTATCCGGAAATCACGCGACATGGAGTTCACCCACGGCCTTGACGCGGACGCGCGTTGCATTGCCCGGCAGATAGGCGAGTGGCACGTCCTCGACATCGACGATCTCGACGCTGTCGCGCGAGGCGCCTGCAGCCACCGCAGCATCGATGGCGCGCGCCTTGGCATCATCGAGCGCCTGCTGGCGGCCGATATCGGCCAGTGCGTAGACGCGGTCGATCTCGCCCGAGACCTGGGCGATGGCGGCGCCAACGGCATTGGCGACGCCGAAATGCGCGGGCTTGATCACTTCCAGTCCACCGATCGGGCCATCGATCAGGATCGAGCCGCCGCCCACGACGATCACCGGCAAGGGGTCCGGCGACAGCCGCGAGCGCTCCACGCAATCCTCAAGCATTGAGAGGATTTTCGCCTGGGTGCGAGCGAGCAGGTCTTTGGGCAGATGCGAGACCTTTGTGGCATCGCCGAGATCGGGATAGCCGGCCGCTACTGCAACGTCCGTCGTGGTCAGCGTCTCGCCACCGAAGATCAATGCTTCGGTCTTGATCCGATAGCCGACCGAGGTCGGGCCGACCTTGACGCCGCCATCGCCGTCGACGACCAGCGAGCCGCCGCCGAGGCCGATGGAGAAGACATCCGGCATGCGGAAATTGGTGCGCACGCCGCCGACTTCGACGGCGACCGTCGCCTGGCGCGGAAAGCCTTTCTGCAGCGAGCCGACATCCGAGGTCGTGCCGCCGATATCGACGACGATGGCGTCATCGACGCCCGACAGGAAGGCGGCGCCGCGCATGGAATTGGTCGGGCCGGAGGCGAAGGTCAGCACCGGGAATTTCTCGGCGAAGGCGGCATCCATCAGCGTGCCGTCGTTCTGAGTCAGGAAGAAACGGCCCTTGATACCGGTCTCGGTGATCGCCTTGCGGAATGCCTCGACGACGTGAGCGGAGAGGTCGCGCAGGCAGGCATTCATGATCGCTGCATTCTCACGTTCGAGCAGACCGATGCGGCCGATCTCGCTGGAGAGCGTGATATGTGCGCCTGGAATTGCCTTGGCGAAGATCTCGCCGGCCCGCTTCTCGAACTCGTTGGAGACGGGCGAGAAGACCGAGGTGATGGCGATGGTGTTGATGCCCTTGGCCTTGATCTCGTCGGCGATGCCGAGCAGTTCCTCTTCATCGAGCGGCGAGATCACCCTTCCGTCGAATTCATTGCCGCCATGGGCCAGCCAGGCATGGTTGCCGATCGCGGTCTTCAGGTCTTCCGGCCAATCGACCATCGGCGGCAGCGACGAGGTCGCGGGCAGGCCGAGGCGGACGGCCGCCGTCTGCGCCAGGTCACGGCGCTGCACGACGGCATTGGTGAAATGCGTGGTGCCGATCATCACCACGTCGATGGCGCTCGCCGCCACGCCGGAGGCGGCCAGCACGTCCTTGAGCGCATTGACGACGCCGCTCATCACATCGGCCGTCGTGGCCGATTTCACACCGGCCACCACCTGCGTACCGTCCATGACGACGGCATCGGTGTTGGTGCCGCCGACATCGATCCCAATTCTAATCATCCTGGTTGTTCCTCATTGAAGGCTTGTTAGGCATTCGACGCCTGCTCGGGAGCGGCAGAGCCGCCCCTGAATTCGATGAGTTTCTCGGCCGTTGGAATCTCACCGTCGATCAGCGGAATTTTTGGACGCATCGCCTCTTCCTCGGCCGAGATCACCGGCACGGAGGCGAGCAGAAGCTGCGTGTAAACATGTTGGGGGCGCATGAAGACATCGTCGACCGAGCCGGTCTCAACCAGCTTGCCGCGATAGAGCACGCCGACGCGGCTGGCGAAATTGCGCATCAGGCTGAGGTCATGCGAGATGAAAAGATAGGTCAGGTCGAGCCGCTTGCCGAGATCGACCAGCAGGTCGATGACGCGCGCCTGCACCGAGACGTCAAGCGCCGAGGTCGGCTCGTCGAGCACCAGCAGTTTCGGCGCCACCGCAAGTGCGCGGGCAATGGCGACGCGCTGCTTCTGGCCGCCGGAGAGCTCGTGCGGGAACCGTTCGGCGAAATTGGCCGGCAATTGCACCATTTCCAAGAGTTCGCTGATCCGCTTCGACCGGTTCGAGGTGGGGAACCCATGGGCATCGAGCGGTACGGCGATGGATTGGCCGACGGTGCGGCGTGGATTGAGCGACGAACCGGGGTTCTGGAACACCATCTGCACGGTCTTGCCGTGCTCGCGTGATCCCCGGCCTGCCGCGATCTCGCGGCCGTCGATGCGGATCGCGCCGGATGTCGCCGTCTCCAGGCCCATGACCATGCGGGCGATCGTCGACTTGCCCGAGCCGCTTTCGCCGGCAAGGCCGTAGACGGCGCCGCGCTCGATGGAAAAGCTGACATCGTCGACCGCGTGCACGTCGCTGACATGCCGGCTGAAGGCATTGTGGACCGGGAAATATTTCTTGAGATTGACGATTTCGAGCATGGGCGCGGTCATGGCCTGGCCTCCGCTCTGCCGAACTGCATGCCGCCGGTCAGCCGCGGCACAGCGGCGATCAGGCTCTTCGTATAGGCGTCCTTGGGATCGGAAAAGATCGCCCCGGTCGGGCCTTGCTCGACCACCACGCCCTTGTTCATCACGTACACATGGCTGGAGGTTTCGCGGACGACGCCGAGATTGTGGGTGATCATCAGCAGCGCCAGTCCGCGCGCCTCGACCAGGTCTTTCAGCAGTTTGAGGATCTGCGCCTGGGTGGTAACATCGAGGGCGGTGCCGGGCTCGTCGGCGATCAGCAATTTGGGTTCACTCAGTAGCGCCATGGCAATCAGGATGCGCTGACGCATGCCGCCGGAGAGCTGGATCGGGTAGGAGCGGCTGACCCGTTCTGGGTCACGCATGCGGACCTGTTCGAGCACTTCATGCACACGCGCCATGCGTTCGCGGCCCGAACGGCTGCGGCCGAGACGCTTGTCGGCATATTTCAGGATCGTGCCCATCTGGTCGGCGATGGTGAAGACGGGGTTCAGCGAACTCATCGGATCCTGGAAGACCATGGACATGGAGGTGCCGCGCAACCTCAAGCGATCGCGATCGGGGATGGTGAGCAGGTCGGCGCCGTCATAGAAGATTTGGCCTGCGGTGATCCTGGCCGGCGGCTCGCGCAGCAAGCCCATGATCGCCTTCATGGTCACGGTCTTGCCGGAGCCGCTTTCGCCGACCAGCGCCACCTGCGAATGGGCGGGCACGTCGAGCGAGACCTCGTGCAAGACCTTGTTGGTGCGGCCATAGGTCGAGAATTCGACGGAGAGGCCTTTCACGGAGAGAAGGGCGTAGCTCATTTGACCTCCTGGACGTCGAAGAGGTCGCGCAGGCCGTCGCCGAGCAGGTTGAAGCCGAGCGCTATGAACAGGATGGCGAAGCCGGGCAGCACCGATTCCCACCAGTAATCCGGCAGGAAGGCGGAACCCTGCGCCACCATGGTGCCGAGGTCCGGTGTCGGCGGCTGGATGCCGAGGCCGAGGAAGGACAGCGAAGCGCCGACGAGGATGACGAAGCCGCAATCGAGCGAAGTCTTGACCGCCAGCGCCGAGACACAATTCGGCAGGATTTCGCGAAAGAGGATGTGGAATTTCGATGCCCCGAGCGTCTCGGCCGCTTCAACGAATTCCTGGGTGCGAAGCTGCCGCGTGATCGAATAGATGAGCCGCGTGTGCCAGGTCCACCAGAGCGCGGCGATCGCCATCATCGAATTGATCAGGTCGGGCGACAGCACGGCCGCGACGGCGAGCGCCATGACCAGCGGCGGGATGGCGAGCGCGATGTCGGTGAGACGCATGATCACGGTTTCCACCCAGCCGCCGAAATAGCCGGCGAGCAGGCCAAGCACGGTGCCGAAGGGCACGGCGGTGCCGAGCACCACCAGGGCCAGCAGCAGCGAGATGCGGGCGCCGAAGATGACGCGGGTGAAGAGATCGCGGCCGACATTGTCGGTGCCGAACAGGTGCTCGAACGAGGGCGGCAGGTGGCGGGCGCGGAAATCCACAACCGCGCCGACATGCTTCGGATAGGGCGTGATATAGGGTGCGAAGATCGCGGCGAGGATCGTGACGATAACGATGACGGCGCCGATCACGGCGGTTGGGTTGCGCGAGAAGCGATACCAATTCTGGTAGGCGTTGGAGAGGCGCTCGGGTTCGGCGGCGAGGGTGTCGATATCGGCCATCAGCGATGCCCCCGGATGCGGACGCGCGGATCGACGAAGCCGACCAGGACATCGATGAGCAGGTTGACAACCACGAAGAACACGCCGGAAACGATCACCACGCCCATGACCGCATTCAGGTCCTTCTGCAGGATGGTGCGGACACCGTAAGCCGCCATGCCCGGCCAGGCGAAGACCAGTTCGACGACGAAGGCATTGCCGATCAGGGAGGCGAATTCCAGGCCGGAAATGGTGAGCGGCGGTACGAAGCTTGGGCGCAGCATGTATTTCATCACCCGCAGCCGCTCGGGAATACCGAAAGCACGGGCGGCCTCGATATAGTCCTGGCTGGAGACGTCGATCATCGAAGCGCGGGTGATGCGGGCAATCTGGCCCATGGTCGCGGCACAAAGCGAGATCGAGGGCAGCAGCAAGTAGCGCAGCGCCTGGCCGAAGACGTCCCATTGGCCGTGCAGGATGGAATCGACAGTGACCAGGCCGGTGATGTCAGGCACGAATGTCATTGTCGGCGGCAGGCGGCCGGTGGTCGGCAGGATATGCAATACATAGCCGGCTAATATTTGCAGCAGCAGTGCCAGGAAGAAGCTGGGGGTGACGGCTGAGATGATGGCGATGATGCGGACGATATTGTCCGGCCACTTGTCCTTCCAGCGCGCCGCGATCACGCCCAGCGGCACGCCGAGGACGAAGGCGATGGTGATGGTTGCCAGCACCAGTTCGAAGGTGGCGGCGAAGGTGTCGCGGATATCGTCGTTGACCGGCCGCTTGGTCAGCAGCGACAGGCCGAGATCGCCCCTGGCGAGGCCGGTGACGAACAGGCCGTATTGCTGGTAGAGCGGCTTGTCGAGGCCGAGCGTCTGCTGCAATTCGTGGACCTGCTCCTGCGTCGCACGCGGCCCCAGCGCCAGTCGCGCCGGATCGCCGGGCATGGCGCGGGCGATGACGAAGATCACGATCGACAGGCCCACCAGGACGAGGATCGACCACAGAACGCGCCTCACGAGGAAGAGCAGGAATTCCAACGACTTGCCTCTTGTTGAGTTATCGGACGGGCGGAGATATGCCCCTCATCCGGTTTGCGCCTCTCGGACATCCGTTGGATGCCGCGGGTGAGACGGACTGGAAGCGGGTTCCCTCTCCCCCACGAAGGGAGGGCTATTGCATATGGCGCTAAGACCCTCTCTGGCCTGCCGGCCATCTCCCCCACAAGGGGGGAGAAGACCCGTGGCACTCTCCCTGCCTCAATTAGGGCTCGCCGGTGAGGCTGGGTTAGTCCCTCCCCCTTCTGGGGAGGGGTCTTAGCGTCAGATGCGATTGCCCCGCCGTAAACGGGGAGAGGGTGAGGGCAGCGCCAAAGCCGCTTACTTGCAGTTCCAGCTATAGCGGGTGAAGTTATAGTCGAAGGACTGCATCGGCACGGCGTTGAAGCCGGTGAGGCACTTGTCCATCGCATGCTGCACGCGCTGGGTCAGCAGGAAGACGTCGGGCTGCATGTCGACGATCTTGTGCTGCAATTCCTTGTAGATTTCGGCCTGCTTCTTGACGTCGACCGAGCCTCGGGCGTCGTCGATCAGCTTGTCGATATCCTTGTCCTGCAGCCATTCCATCGACATCCAGGTGCCGGCCGACTTGGAATGATACTGGGCGTAGAACATCGAATCCGGTGACGGATAGGTCGGTCCGAAGAAGATCTGGTTGACGGCCGGCGAGGTGTCGACCTTGGAGGCGACTTCCGTCACGCGGTTCCACGGGTCGGATTGCTGGGTGACCTTGAAGCCGATCTGTTCGAGATTGGACTGCATCAGCAGGCTGATTTCTTCCTCGAACTTGGTGCCGGCGACCCAACCGAGCGTGATCGGGATGTCCTTGCCGGCATATTTCGACTTGGCGACTTCGGCCTTGGCCGCTTCCAGGTCGAACTTTTGGGCCGGCAGGTCATTGGCGTAGAAATCGGCAAAGCCGCTCGGCAGAGGTCCACGCATCTCGCCGCCCGGATAGATGACGTTGCGGATGGTGTCGTAATCCGTGGCCAGCGCGATGGCGCGACGGATGTGGATGTCGTCGGTGGGCTCAACCTTGGTGTTGAGCTTCAGGTAGAAGGCGATCGTCGTATCCTGGCTGACGATGGTGAATCGGCCCATCTCGGCCAGCGCCTTATAGGTGTCCGGCGATTGGTACTGGCTCGACATGGTCAGTTCGCCGGAGGCGGCGAGCGATTTTACCGTTGCTTCGTCATTGGTGATGATCCAGCGCACCTCGTCGATCGGGCCTTTGCCGAAGCCGCGATAATAGTTCTTGTCGCGGGTAATGGTCATCTTGGCGCCGCGATCCCAATCCTTGAGCTGGTAGGCGCCGGCGCCGGCCACATGGGTGGCAAAATAGGTCTGGCCGTTGTCGCTGCCGGCATTGGCCTCAGCAACCTTCGAATTGACGATGAAAATCGCCGGCACGGTCGACAAGAAGGGCGCGAAGGTCTTTTCGAGCTTGAACTTCACCGTGTGGTCGTCGACGGCGGTGACCGAACCGGATTTGAGCACGCCGGCGAACAGGGTCGCTGGCCCCTGGTTGATCTTCAGGAGGCGCTCGACCGAATAGACGACGTCCTTGGCGGTGACCGGCGTGCCGTCGGAGAAATGCGCGTCGGCACGCAGCTTGAAGGTCGCTTCGGTGGCGTCCGGCGACATAGACCAGCTTTCGGCCAGTTCCGGCTGCAGATTGCCCTTGGAATCGACGGTGACGAGGCCGTCGTACAGGTTCACCGCGGCCATATAGTCGGTGTAGTCGGAGATTTTCGCTGGATCGATCGTGCCGAAGATCTGCACCGTGTTCATGGTGACGACGGTTTCGGCCGAGGCGGACGACAGGCCAGCTGCACCCAGCATAAGCGCTGCGGTGGCAGTGGATGCGAGAATTCGGAGCTTGCTCATTGTATCTCCCGGTTCAACATGGGTTCCCGAAGCGGCCCGTGCGGCCGTCTTTTCGATCGCGTGCCAGCGGAGTGCACGGCGTCGGAGACAAGCTTGCATGGCAATCGCCATGTGACAACGTGATGAAAGTCTAGGTTTTTGTCTAAATAGTCTAGGTTTTGGTGAAACAATACGCTTCGGCTAGGTGCCAAAGGTGAGGTTGTCGCAGGTCAGCCGACGATGCCCGCCGCGCGCGCCGTGCTGATCGCCTCCTGCCGCGTGCGGCAGCCGAGCTTGCGATAGACATTGCCGAGGTGGAATTTGACCGTCGCCTCGCTGACGCCCAGCATGCCGGCGATGGATTTGTTGGCGGCCCCTTCGGAGATCATCACCAGGATTTTGTTTTCGCGGCGGGAGAGTTCGCTGCGGATGCCGGAGGTGGGCGTCAGGTGGCCGCTGTCGCGCAGCTTGCGGATCACCTGGCGGATCGCTGGCGAGGCGCTCAAGAACTGGCTGATGCGCTTGTTGTCGATCAGTTCGCCGAGGAAAGGTTTTTCCTCGGCCAGCGGCGCGATCGAGCCGAGCCGGGCGGCATCCTCGAATATGCCGAGCAGCAGGGCACGGGCGCGGGTGAGGTCCTGCCGGCGCTTGTGGATATAGGCGAGCCAGATGCCCACCGCCATGCGCTGCCGGTCGGTGATGTTGAGATTGCCGTGGACGGCGTCGAGCAGCGTTTCGATCTGCGGCAGGTCCGGCTGTTCGTGCAGGATCTGCCGGAGCCAGCCGAGTGCGACAGCGACGTCGTCGCGGTCGGCGATGCCTGAAAGCCGGTCCGTGTCGGCCAGCACCCAGTCGCGGTCAATTGCGGTGTCGACGCTTTTCAGCCGTGCGGCGGCTTCCGACCAGCGATTGGCGTTCTGCAGGATGATCGCCTCGCGGGTGCTGACCATGGCCTGGAAGGCATGGTTGGAGATCTGGTAGACGCGCCAACGGTCGAGGAAGCCGCGCGCGGCGAGCAGCGAGAAATGCGTCGCCATCGCCTCGCTGCCATAGAGCAGGGTGAATTCCATCAGGCTCGGCCAGATCTCGCCATGCGAGAAATCGTCGATCTCGGTGTTGAGGAAGCGGGCCAAGGGCTCGGCACGGCCGCCTTCATATTCGATGCAGGCTTCGAGCAGCGTCTGCAGCCGCATGTCGTTGGGCGTTTCGAACGGCACGTCCATAAGGCTTTCGCGCGACAGCGCCGCATGCTTGCGCGCCGTCAGCGTATCGCCCTCGATCAGCGCGATCATCGCCTGATGCAGGCTGATATAAAAGCAGAGCATCGGCGCCTTGGCGCATTTGTAATGATACATTGCCCGCTGCGCCACCTCCTCCGCCTCGGCGAAGCGGCGCTGGCGGATATAGAATTCCAGCACCGAATTGTAGAAACTGCCGCGGAACAGGTGCGCATCGCCGGGGAATTCGGCGATCAGCGTGAACAAAGTCGCCAGCAGGTCCTCGCCGAAATGGTGATCCTCATAGATCAGCATCAGGAAGCGGAATTCGCGGAACTCGCGCGAATAGAGGGTGCGCGAGGAAAACACCGTCTCGATATCATTGGCCGTGTCGCCAAAACGATCGACAAGCAGGCGGCGGGCGCGGGAAATATCACCGCGCTTGAGCGCCTGCAGCGCCAATGACAGGACCAGCGTCTCGCTCTGATGCGCGTAGCTGGGTGGAAAGCCCGACAGCACGCGCTCGAAATCGGCAGGACCATGGAAATAGATGAAGAACAGGCCGCCGGCGCGGTTGAACTGCGCCAGCGCATTGTCGAAGAAACCGGCCGACTGGAACGTCAGGATCGCTTCGATCGTCCGGTCGCGGTCGGCATAGGCCTCGGCGATCGCCTTGACGCCGGCGGGCGTGGCAAGGCGTTCGGCAATCACGGTGTCAGCGCTTTCGCGCAAGGCATCGGCGATTGCAGGAATGCGGAATGAAAGTTTTCGATCGTCACCGGCCTGTGCCAGGGGGAAGAGGCTGTGGGGATTGCGAGCCGCAAGTCGGCTGCCCTCGACCATGAGCTTCAGGTCGACGAGGTCGGCGTCCGGCACCGAGGCGAGGAATTCGTGGCGCAGGAATTCTGCCATGCCGTCGATCTGGCCATGGCGGAAGGTGATCAGCGGCCAGCCGCCGGAGCGGGCGAGGATGATTGGGGCGTCTGCTGCACCGAACAGTGCAGTGGTCTCATCTTCGGAAACGAGCAGAGACTCTTTGCTGATCCGTTCGACGAGGCCATAGCTGATGGCGCGGGCGAGTCCCGGCAGCTCGGTTTCGGGGCGTTTGGCGATGACGATGCGAGCGCTATCATTGAGGAAGCGTTCGGGCAGCGGCTGGGCTGGGCGATACGGCGGTATGTCCCAGAGGGTGATTGGCTGTTCGTCACCCGGTGGAATCTCGTGCGAGGTCCAAGCCGTTGCGCCGAGGTGCGCACCAAGCTGCTGAAGCAACTGCGATTTTCCCATGCCCGCCGGCGCTTCGAGGAGTATGATGCTGTGCTTGGCCGCAAGGATGTGGTCTATCAGTGTCTCTCGGCAAAAGGATGTGTTCATAGCCCGGCCTCGGACTCAGGCAAGTAGCTTATACGAACCTGGAAACGAGCCATTAGAAGAGCCGGTATTTCGCGAGCGGCAGACCGTGCTTTTCGGTGTACACATTCTCCGCATCAATCGCGTCTGAATTTTCCGCCAGCCAACAGCGGTCTCTCTCTGCCTGTTCGCCAGAGAGAGACCCGTAAATTCCGTTTCGCGCATCCGCGCCGTCGATGCGTGAAGCGTTCCGTTTCGGGCTGCGAGCATTCGAGGTCATGATAATCTCCGGATGCCATGCACTATAACGCGCACGGCTCCCGAGACAACGCTTGTTCATTCGCGCGTGCCGCCTTCAGCGAACCACCCTGAGCAGCGGACCCGGCGTGCGGAAACGGCGGACGCTGAGAAAGCCGACGATGATCGCAACGATCAGCAGGATTGCCTGGGAAATCGCGAAGGGCGGTTCGGACCCGGTCGGTGCCAGCGTGTGCAGGAAGGGCACTTTCTGGAAGGACTGGGCGATCAGCACGAAACAGTTGAAGTACAAAAGCACCGTCGACCCGGCGACATAGACGATACGCCAAATACCGGTCAGCGACGTCCTGTATTTGGCGTAGAGCGTGGGGATCAGAATGAGAATGCAGAGAATTCCGACGCCGATGGCTGGTGTGAAACCATGGAACTTAAACAGGAAGCCGGTGATCAGGGTCAATGTCGTGGTGACGATATAGGTCGTGGTCCAGCCGGGATAGGTCTGGCTCTTGAGAAAGCCATAGACGACCCTGATGCCGGTGACTATGGCGACCAGGCTGAGCAGTGTGTGAAAATAGGTCAGAAAAACATCCGACATTGGCGATACCCCCTAGCCAAGATTGTCAATCGTCAAGTGGCTACGATACAGGAAATCTGTCGGAACGATAGGGGATTGTCAGTGAATCTTCTGACTCGGTGGCAACGCTTTTGGGCACGCAATCCTGCTGAAACCGGCAAAGTAAAGGATATCAGTTCGAACAACGCGATCGCGCAGGTTCGGACAATGGCGCAATGCCGGCGATGGTCAGTCCGGAATCTGCAAAGCAAACTCAGCACCACTCATGAGGCGCCCCTTCAGTCGACTGCCATCCAGTTCGAACGCTTCGACACTATCGCCGAGAATACGACACCATCGCTGCTTGCCATTCGCGTCGAGCCCAACAAAACCGATCTCGTCCTGCACGATCAGCCAAGGCTTGAAGCGAACGAATTCGTGAAACAGCGTCGGCATCCGGTGGAGAAAGCGACGCGAACTGGACGCCAGGTCATAGCAAGCGCAAAACCCGCCGACGCCAATGTAAAGAGCGCTATCGAAAACTACGCCCTGCGGTGTCAGGCCGGTTTGGTTGAAGCCAACGACGATGACGCCGGATTTTGGCAGCACGAAGCAGCCCCAATTGACTGCATGATCTTCTTCGATAACGTCGCTGATGTTGTGATATTCGATGTGTGACAACATCGAGCGACGATCAGCGAATTTGTAGAGATGGAATGCAAAAGGATGTGGGCCATCGGCGCTGTCCCACAGTTGCTGCATACGCTTAATTGCTTCGGGGGGATCTTCAATCTGGTTGGCGAGAATGTCGAAGACATGCTCGCCCTCGATTGAACATACCGACCATGGCTGCTCGATGTCGATCCGCACGATGTTTCGACCCGTGCCATCCACGAACCGCTCGACGATATGGTATGCTGTCCAGCCCGGCTGCGGAAAGTCATCCTCGTGGTCGAGGTCGTAAGGCCAGAGCAGCGCCTGCTTTTCGATGAAATACCAATTGCAGCCGTATGCGTCCGTCAGTTTAAATTCGACAATACCGGGCTGATAAGTGCTGACAAAGCGAATGATCTCAACTCTGACATTCCATTTTTCGTCACGCCCGACTTGAAGCATGGCTTTATTCGTCGCTCATCCTCAGCGCCGCGATAAACGCCTCCTGCGGGATATCGACCTTGCCGAACTGGCGCATGCGCTTTTTGCCTTCCTTCTGCTTGTCGAGCAGTTTGCGCTTGCGGGTGGCGTCGCCGCCGTAGCATTTGGCCGTCACGTCCTTGCGCATGGCCGAAATCGTCTCGCGGGCGATGACGTTGCCGCCGATGGCGGCCTGGATCGGGATCTTGAACATGTGGCGCGGGATCAGTTCCTTGAGCTTCTCGCACATGTCACGGCCGCGCTTTTCGGCCTGTGAGCGGTGGACGAGCATGGAGAGCGCGTCGACCGGCTCGCCGTTGACCAGGATCGACATCTTGACGAGATTGCCTTCCTGATAATCGGTGAGATGGTAGTCGAAGGAGGCGTAGCCCTTGGAGATCGATTTCAGCCGGTCGTAAAAGTCGAAGACAACTTCGTTGAGCGGCAGGTCGTAGGTGACCATGGCGCGGCTGCCGGCATAGGTAAGCTCGATCTGGACGCCACGGCGGTCCTGGCAGAGTTTCAGCACCGAGCCGAGATAGTCATCCGGCGTCATGATCGTGGCGCGGATCCAGGGTTCGCGGATTTCACCGATCTTGACGACATCGGGCATGTCGGCCGGATTGTGCAGCTCGCGCTCGGAGCCGTCGGTCATGCTCAGCTGGTAGACGACCGACGGGGCGGTGGCGATCAGGTCGAGGTCGAATTCGCGTTCCAGCCGCTCCTGGATGATTTCAAGGTGCAGCAGGCCGAGGAAGCCGCAGCGGAAGCCGAAGCCGAGAGCCGCAGAGCTTTCCATTTCGAAGGAGAAGCTGGCATCGTTGAGGCGCAGCTTGCCGACGGCAGCACGCAGGTCCTCGAAATCGGCGGCGTCGACGGGGAAGAGACCGCAGAACACCACCGGCTGGGCCGGTTTGAAACCCGGCAGGGCTTCGGTGGTCGGGCGCTTGTCGTCGGTGATCGTGTCGCCGACGCGGGTGTCGGCCACTTCCTTGATCGAGGCGGTGATGAAGCCGACCTCGCCGGGGCCGAGTTCATCGACATTGACCATTTTCGGGGTCATCACGCCGATCCGCTCGATGCCGTATTTCGCATCGGTGCCCATCATGCGGATGATCTGGCCCTTTTTCATCACGCCGTCGATGATGCGCACCAGAACCATGACGCCGAGATAGGCGTCGTACCAGCTGTCGACCAGCATGGCTTTCAGGGGTGCATTGGCGTCGCCGATCTTCGGCGGCGGCAGGCGGTTGACGATGGCTTCCAGCACATCGGGGATGCCGAGGCCGGTCTTGGCCGAGATCATCACCGCGTCTGAGGCGTCGAGGCCAATGACGTCCTCGATCTGCTGCTTGATGCGGTCGGGTTCGGCGGCCGGCAGGTCGATCTTGTTGAGGATCGGCACGATCTCATGGTTGGCGTCGAGCGCCTGGTAGACATTGGCGAGCGTCTGCGCTTCCACGCCCTGCGAGGCGTCGACGACCAGCAGCGAGCCCTCGCAGGCAGCGAGCGAGCGGCTGACTTCATAGGCGAAGTCGACATGGCCGGGCGTGTCCATCAGATTGAGGATATAGGTCTCGCCATTGTTGGCCTTGTAGTGCAGGCGCACCGTCTGGGCCTTGATGGTGATGCCGCGTTCCTTCTCGATGTCCATGTTGTCGAGCACCTGCTCAGACATTTCGCGGTCGGCAAGGCCGCCGGTCGTCTGGATCAGGCGGTCAGCCAGCGTCGACTTGCCGTGGTCGATATGGGCCACGATCGAGAAGTTACGGATATGGTCAAGCGGCGTGCGATTTTCTGTGCTCATGGCCCGCCCGCATATAGTGACCGGTTAAAAGTGTAAAGATTTTTCGGGCCGCAAAGGGCGGGAAAACCGGGATATCAGCCTGCCCGACTATCCCCGCGGATGGCGGATGTGGTCGATATCGGCCGCCGAATTGCCAAGCAGGGTCAGCGCCGCAGCCCGCGCCGCGTCCGGCTTGCCGTCAAGAATGGCGTTGAGCACGTCGCGATGTTCGATAATGGCGCGTGGCCGATGAGAGCCCTGCGCGGCGATATCGAACATCTGCTTTAGCCCGAAACTGAACAACTGGCCGATCGGCCAGAAGAATTCGTTGTGGGTCGCCAGGTAGATCGACCGATGAAACAGGAGATCGGCCTCGACCCAGGCGGCATTGTCGTCGCCAGCATCGACCATGGCCTGGAAGTCGCGCTTGAGCCGCGTGTGATCCTCAGCATCGGCATTGGCCGCCGCCATGGCTGCAGCGGAGGGTTCCGTCGCATAGCGCAGCTGAAACATCTTCTTGAGATAGGTTTCGGTGTCCGTCGTCTCGACGCGCCAGCGCAGCACGTCGGGGTCAAGATGGTTCCAATGGGCGGGTTCGCGGACCCGTGTGCCGAGCCGCGGCCGGGAATCGATCATGCCCTTGGCGACAAGGCCGCGGATCGCCTCGCGCATCGCCGTGCGGCTGACGCCAAGCATCTCGCAAAGCTGCAGCTCCGGCGGCAGCGCCTGACCCGGCTTCAAGTCGCCGCGGACGATCGCCAGGCCGAGATGGTTGGCGACCTTGGCATGCAGCCTTTCGGCCGGGCCGGCAAGCGGCTCGAATTCCCCGATAGTCAATAGCCCCGCCACCATATCTGAAACACCCGTTCACAGGGCATGCCACAATTTGCCGGCCACGGCAAATTGTGTTGCTGTGGACGGTTTTGGAGTATGTCGCCTGAAAGTGGGCACCGGTTTCAGGACAAGGACATGCTCAAACAAAAGATGTGTCATCACAGAATTCATCGATCGCGGAAACGAAAGCCACGATCGAACGCTTCGAGAGGAATGTGCTGACCGGCGACCGGGATATCGACGACGGGGGCCTCTGCATCGGCCAGCGCGAACAATGGCGTGATCGCCGTGCCGGCAATGCGTCGGATCGATGCTACGGCAGGGCCTTGGCCAATTCCGCGCGGATGCGATCCGGCAAGGTTTTCTGTGCGGCGGCCAATTGGTTTGCCGCCGCGAGCTTGTCGGCGATGGTCGCGGCCTCTTTCAGGCTGGCAAGCCGCTCGGCGCCGGTTTGCACCTGCTCCAGATTGAGCAGGCCGAGCGCGACATCGGTCTGGGCATCTCCCGCATTCGGGTCCTTGCGGACGATCGTGCGGGCGATGTCGAGGGCCTGCTTGAAATTCGCCGCAGCGGCTGTCCTGTCGCCCTGGCGGTATTGCAGCGTGCCGATCTTGCCAAGGAAATAGGCCTGCCGACGCTGCAATCTGCTTGCACCGGGCGTGTTTTTCAACAGGTCCACGACAAGTGAAAGTCCCCTCTGGTAGGAATCCATCGCCGACGCCGTATCTGCCAGACTGACGCTCGCGTCACCCATCCTGTCGAGCATCGCGGCCATGGTATTTTGCCAGTCGACACGGTTCGGATCGACGAGGCGGAGTCTGTTCAATATCTCGGCGCTTTCACGAAGGCCGGCCAGCGCATCCTGCATCTGGCGCTTGTCGAATTGCAGGTCTGCGATCCGGGAAATGATGAGTTGCAGGTCGTTCTGCCAGATGATGTTGGTCGCGTCGGTGCCGGTGAGCTTGCGGGCGATCGTGAGCGCCTCCTTGTAGGCGCTCATCGCGCCGTCGCGATCGTTCGCCAGATATTTCGTATCGCCGATACGGGTGAGCGTGAAGGAGATGTTCCGCTGCAAATCGAGGCGGCCGGAATCGGCTGCCGCCTGCTGGCGCGCGATCACCAGCGACTGCTCGTAGAAGGGGTCCGCCTCCTTGTATTTGGCCTGTTTTTGCAGGAGATCGGCGATCTTGTTGAGACCGTAGGCTACATCGCTTTGGAATACCACGTTCTGTGGATTGATCGCCGCCATCTTGCGCGCCATGGAGAGGGCTTGCTCATAGTTTTCGCGCGCCTTGCCCGCATTGTCTTCGGCTTCGAAAATATCGCCGAGATTGTTGAGCACGATTGCAACGTCCCGCTGCCACACGACGTTGCCGGGATCGGATGCGGAAAGCTTTTGCGCCATCGTCAGAGCTTGGCCATAAGTTTCCTTGGCGGTTGCCTGGTCACCACTATCCCTGGCGAAGTCGGCCTTGCGGCGTAAAGAGATCATATAGTCGCTGGCCGCAAACGTGTCGTTCGGATTGAGATCGTAGAGCTGCTTGCGGATATCGAGGGCTTCCTTGCTGAGCGCCTCAGCCTTGGTGCGATTGCCGCGCTGCAGTTCAAGATCGGCACTGCCTTCGAGGTCGACGCTGAGGTCGCGCTTGGTCCCCGTGTCGCCGGGATAGAGTTTCAATTGGGCGCGGGACTGCGCGATGCTTTGCCCAAGCGTCTCTATCGCGCCTTTGACATCGCCCATGGCCTGGCGCAGTTGCACAAGGCGCTCCGTGGTCGTCATCGCATCCCGCTTCAGCATGCTGTCTTTGGGATTTGCGGCGAGAAGCTTCTGCCGGATCCGGATACTCTTGTTGAAGATCTGTAAGGCGTCGTCGCGTTTGCCCTGGCTGACGAGGATGTCGCCGATATTGTCGAGGCCATTGGCGATCTGTCTGTTCGCCTCATTCAGGTCCGCTCCCTTGGCAGTCTTCAGCATGCCGATATAGAGACTGGTTGCCTCCTGATAGGATTGCAGCGCCTTGAGCGTATCGCCGCCCGACCAATAGGCATCGCCGAATGCCTTGAGCATCATGGCGCGCGTCGAATTGAGCGCGGGATTGTCGCCCGCCGTGTAGCGCAGCATGTCGACCGAGCGGCTGACGCGCATCAGGATCGCGCGGCGATTTTCGATGCTCATCCCCTGGACATTCTTGAGACCGCCAGCAATGTCCGAGACGACGCCCTGCAGCGTATTCTGGGCGAGGTCGAAACTGTCCTCCGCCTTCTTCTTTTGTTCGAGCGCCAGGGCTTCTGCGTCCTTGGCCTTCTGGTAGAACCAGATCGTGCCGGCGAACAGCACGGCGAAGACGAAGGCCGCTACGCCGAGTATGATCGTGCCGCGCCGCGCCCGGAGCCGCGAGCGGCGGATGAATTCCAGGCTCTCATGACGGATTTCGTCCGGATAGCTGCGGCTCAGCCGTGTCGCCTCGGTGAGGAGAATGGGGTCGCGGATAAGCTGCGAACTTCTGCGGCCCAGGCGCTGCCAGCGGCGACGGGCCCGTTCGAGCTCGTCGGAAACGCGATAGAACGTGGTGTTTTCCTGGATCGCCGTGGCGGCGTCGTCCCAGAGCGTCAGCAGCCGCTGATGGGCGAGCCTGTAACTACGGCTTTGCGTGGAAAAGCCGCTGGCGACCAGTATGCGCGATTCCGTCAGCGCCTCGGCAAGGCGCAGCATTTCCGGATCACCTTCCAGGTCCGAGGCCGGCACGTCGTTGAGGACCAGCGGCGCATTTTCCGTCTCTCCGGCCTGTCCGGTGGTCACCAGCCGGCGCAGCAGCTTTGGTAATTTCTGCCGCTCGGCTTCACCGACCTTGGCCATGGCCGCAGCGGCTGCGGTTTGCACGGCGCCGGCAATGCCGTTCATGTTGCGATAGGCGGCATGGGTCAGCGTCATGACGCCGTCGCGCGTCTCGCGCCGCTGAAACAGCGCCTCGAGCGTGAACTGCAGGAGCGGCAGCATGTCCGGGCGGTCGAAATCGGCGAGCAGGAGTTCGTCGAGCACGCTGCCGCTGACCGGATCCTTCTCATAGACGATGTCTGCGGCCTGGGCGGGCTTGCGAACGATATCTGCCAGTTCAGTCGTGCCGGGCGGGCCGAGATCATAGATTGCACCGGCATTCCTGAGCGCGAAGAAGCCTGGCTCGCTGAGATAGCTTTCATACAGGCCGGCACGCAACGACGCCGCGATCCAGATATTGTCCGTGTTGGCAAACTCGGTCAGCAGCGCCGCGAAGGCGGCGCGATCGGATTCGGAAACCTCGCTGGAGAAAATCTCGTCGAGCTGGTCGATGACGAGCAGCAACCGCACTTTCGGCGGCTTGTCGAACTTTTCCTTAGCCGACAAATCTTTCTCGACGCGCTGCAGCGCATCGATGACGACAAGTGCTGCGCTGGTATCGGCGTGGGCGAGCAGTTTGGCCAGCGAATCGACATTCGAGAATGCGCCGGCGCGCAATTCCGGCAGCGCCAGAAGCTCGTCGTCCTTGGCAGCGCCCGCTTCTTCAGAAGGCATCTTTCCGGGCTCGGCCCCCAGAAGCGCTGCAGCGAGCGCCCGGAATGGTCCCTGGCCGGTAGCCAAAGGCGTCATGATTGCCGCGCGCCATTGTTCTGTATCGGCAACGTCGCTGCCGATCAGGGCAGGCACGACACCAGCGCGCAGAAGCGAGGATTTGCCGGCGCCGCTGGGGCCGGTCAACAGCAGGAAGGGCTGTTTGGTACTGTCCGGGGCCAGTGCCTCGGTGCCGATATCGGCGAGCAGTTCGACAATCCTCGCCGTATCGCGATCGCGACCGAAGAAGACGTCGCGATGGGCGAAATCGAACACGTCGAGCGCCCGGAAAGGCGAGCCCTTGGTATCCACCGGCCAGGTCGAGCGATGCTCGGCATAGACATTCGTTTCGATCCATTTGCGCAGCAGGTTTTCGATCTGCGCCTCGAACTGGTTGGCGGAGCGGAAGGTCTGGAAGGCGAAACGGAAATCGCCCTCGGCGGTGAAGAAGAAGCGGCGGGCAAAATCCTCCAGACGCGTCCATTCCCTGCCGATGCGCTCCATGTCGCCGGAGCCGAGACTGACCACCGGCGGTTCCTCGTCGCGGAAAACATAGATGTCGGGCTTTTCACTGCCATCCAGCACGCGATTGGCGATCGACGACAGGATTTCATAAGCGGTGCCCGACGGATAGGCTTCGCCGCGGAAGGGGTCGCTTTCGGGCATGTGCGGGAAGGTCGAAGGCAGCGGCGAGCCGAGCCGATGTTTCAGGATGCCGATGACGATGTCGCAGGTCTTGGCTTCCGGAATCTGCGTCTGGAAGGTTTCGTGGGCGCTATAGAAATCGTCCTCCCATCGGATGATTTGCAATTCCACCACTTCCGCGTAAATCCGGTTCAGGCGCCGCGCAACGCGCGAGAGCCGGTCGCGCTCGCGATTGGCGTCCGAAGGCGAGGAGATGAAGATCCGTACCGTTCTCATCGTCATGCCTCTTGTTTGGGCTGAAAATCGGCAAGCAGGCGTATCTGCTCGCGATCCAGCTCCTTCTTCTCTTCCGAGAGATCATCATAGTCCACGAGGTCGGTGTGCAGCCGCCTGTCGGAATCCCGTACGGCGGCGGGCAGCCAGCCGTCGAGTTCGCGGTCGGCGCGCCAGGATTTGTGGGTCATGCGCGACAGTCTTTCCAACGACCGGGGATCGTCGACGAGGCCGCGTGGCAGTCCGGCATTGCGATCCCACCAATTCGGCAGACCGGCAGCGAGGCGCAAGGCGGGGATGAGGTCCACGGCGCGGCGATTGGCCTGCCGGTAGGTGTCGTCGAGATTGTTCCAGTCGGGGAGGTCGGTGCGTTCAGTGCTACCCTGTCGGGCGAGCGCTTCGCGGCGCCTCCGTCGATAGGCCTCGTGCACACGCTTGGCAAGCATTTCCCGTTCGGCGAGCAGGGAGCCCGGTGAATGGAGGTCTTCCGGTGTGCCGAAGGGTTCTATCACTTCCGCTTCGTCTTTGCTGCCTCTGATCATCGCCAGAAGTCCGGCGGCCGGTTTCGGCCGGATGCCGTCATAACGGATGTAGAATTCGCTGGAGCCTTCCGATCTGTCGGCCTGGATATAGATCGGCGCGGCAAACACCGGATGCCGGGCAGTCCATGGCCGGAGCGAAAGCGCCGTCCTGACATTGGCTGTCTGATCGTCGCCGGCAATGACGATCGCCGTGAAAGGACCGTCCGTTGCGAGCGCGTCGCTGAGGGCAGGATTATGGATGAGGTCGACAGAGCGCTCCTCATGGAGATGGATGCGGCCAGCCCAAGCCAGAGGTTGATGCTTGTCTGCTTCATGGCCGTCCAGCATGTGTCGAAGATTGGTGGCGCGGCTGACGATGCGTTCAGCCGTGGAACGCCGGTCCTCGCAGAAAATGTCGATGCGGACCGGATCCAATCCCTCGAAGGCGGAAGCGCGCAGCAGTTGGATGATGATCTCCGTCACGGTCTGCGAAAAGCCGGCGAACAGCAGCCGAATGCGCCTATGGCCGACGGCCATCGCCTGGTCGGCGAACGGGGTCCGCGCCAGCAATTGCCACGCCGCCAGTGCCGCGTCGTTCGGGAAGTGGATGTCGTCGCCGTTTTCCAATCAGGAGATCTCCGGATGAATTCGGCGGCGCTTCGCAGGCGCCCCGTCAAGCAATCGCTGCAGCGTGGATCTCAGTTTGAAGTACAGGGTACCCTCCCTCATCCCATGCGTGTGAAGCGGAAGTTCCGGCATCGTACCGTCAACAATTTCATGCGGATGCTGAAATGGAAAGCTTCAATTTCATTTCGGCGTTCCTCCATACCCGCCGGTGATAATTTCCGCATCTCCATTTTATCAGACGTTCGTGGAAGTGACTTTCTTCTTTTCAAGCTCGACGAAATGTCGCTTAATCTTGCCGCGACGGAGAAGGGTGGATCGATGTCAGAACGCGACGTGCATTTGTTATCCGATGGCCCCAAGCGCATCCTGTCGCTCGACGGTGGCGGCGTGCGCGGGGCGATCTCGCTGCAATTCCTGCAACAGATGGAGGACCAGCTGTCGGAACGCGCCGGACGGCGGGTTCTGCTGCACGAGCATTTCGATCTGATCGGCGGCACGTCGACGGGGGCGATCATCGCCGGCGGCCTGGCGCTGGGCATGAGTGCGACCGAAGTCAGGGACCTCTATAATCGCCTGGCACCAAAGGTCTTCCGCCGGTCGCGGCTGCGCATTCTCGGGCTGCAGGCAAAATTCTCGATCAAGGAATTGCAGAACGAACTGAACAATGTTTTCGGCGACATGACCTTCGACAGCAACCGGTTCAAGATCGGTTTCTGCGTCATCGCCAAGCGCATGGATACAGGCAGCCCCTGGATCATCGCCAACAATCCGAAGGCACCCTATTGGAACGACCCGCCGGAGAAGAGTTATATCGGCAACCGGAACTATCCGGTTGCCAAGGTGATCCGCGCCTCGACCGCGGCACCCCACTATTTCGATCCCGAGCCGATGGATGTGCTGAGCAACGGCGATCAGGGGCTGTTCGTCGATGGCGGCGTGTCGCCGTACAACAACCCCTCGATGCCACTCTTCCTTCAGGTGGCACTGCCGCAATATGGTCTGAACTGGGCGCTTGGTGCGGAAAACCTGACAATCGTCTCGGTCGGCACCGGCGGCTATCGGCAATTGATGACGCCGAAGGAGGCAACCGGGATGACGGCGGCCGGGCTGGCGCTCAAGGCACTGACCGGTTTGATGTTCGACACGGAATCGCAGACCATCGGCCTGATGCAGGCTTTGGGCACGACGCCGACGCCGTGGAAGATCAACAGCGAAGTGGGCGATATGCAGGGCATGCGTCTGCCCGGCGGGCCGCTCTTCCGCTATGTGCGCTATGACATCCGGCTCGAGGCGGACTGGATCGAGCAAAATCTCGGGCGCAGGGCCGATGTGGCCACGATTGCGCAATTGAGATTGATGGACGATCCCAAGAATATGCGGATTGCCCAGGAATTCGCCGCCCTGGCCGCGGCGACACAGGTGAAGGTCGAACACTTCAGCTGAGATAGCCTGTCTCAGACGACTGTTTCACCGCCGTCGACCACCAGAATCTGCCCGGTCATATAAGACGAACGGTCGGAGACGAGAAACAGGATCGGCTCGGCAATCTCGCTGACATGCGCCCAGCGGCCCAGCGGCACCTTTTCAGCAACATAGGCCTCGATCGCGGCACGGCCGCCCACCTGGGCGATGAAGGGGGCGTTGAACGGCGTGTCGACCCAGCCGGGGCAGAGCGCGTTGACGCGAATGCCGAATTTTCCATAGTCGCCGGCCATCTGCCGGGTCATGGCGATGACGGCATGTTTGGTGGTCGTATAGGCGATCATCTCGCGGTCGTAGAGAATGCCGGAAGACGAGGCGGTATTGAGGATGACGCCACGGCCGGCCTTTTTCATCATTGGCATGACCAGTCGGGCAGCCATGAAATGGGCGCGGACATTGAGGTCCCAGGACTTATCGAAACCTTCCACGGCCACCTGTTCGAGATCGCCGGCCACCTGCGCGCCGGCATGATTGTGAAGGATGTCGATGCGGCCCTGGCGGGCGAAGATGTCGGCAATGCCGGCCTCCAGCGCCCGGTCGTCGGTAACGTCGAGCGGCACGCTTTCCGCCTTTCCGCCCTCGGTGCGGATCATCTCCACCGTCTCTTCCGCGCCCTTGGCGTTGATGTCGACGACGACGACATGCGCGCCCTCGCGCGCCATGATCCGCGCGCCGGCCTGGCCGATGCCGGAGCCGGCACCCGTGACGATTGCTACCCGGTTTTCCAGGATCATGAGTGTTTTCCCTGTCAGTTTGTTCTTGTCTTTTCGCGCATCAGGAAGCGGGCGATGAGGATCAGCACCAGCGAGGCGACCAGCACCATCGTCGCAATCGCATTGATTTCCGGCGTCACGCCGCGGCGGATCGAGGCGAAGACATAGATCGGCAGCGTCGTGTTCGAGCCCGCGACGAAGAAGGCGATGATGAAATCGTCGAAGGAGAAGGTGAAGGCGAGCAGGAAGCCGGCGAGGATCGACGGCAGGATCTGCGGCAGCACGATTTCGCGGAAGGTGGTGATTGGTGTCGCATAGAGATCGCTCGACGCCTCGACGATGTCGCGGCCGAGGCCGGCAATGCGGGCTTTGACGATCATCGTCACCAGCGCCATGGTGAACAGGCCGTGCGCGGCGATGATCGAGCCGTAACCGAGCTGGATTTTCGGCGGATGGTCGCCGGGCCAGATGAAAGCAATGGCCGGGTTGAGAACACTGAACAGGGCGACGAGCGCGACCAGCGTGGCAATGCCGATGACGACGCCGGGCACGACGATCGCGGCGGCGAACAGGCCGTCGAACACGGCCCTTGTGCGAGCGCCCAACCGCTCAAGGCCGATTGCGGCCATGGTGCCGAAGATCGCGGCGAGAGCAGCGCTGGTGAAGGCGATGAACAGGCTGTTCTGCAGCGCCTCGGTGAGAAAAGTGTTGGACAGCGCCTTGCCATACCACTGCGTCGAGAAGCCGACGAACTCGCTGGCATTGCGGCCGGAGTTGAACGAGAACAACACGATCAGCGCGATCGGCGCGTAGAGGAAGAGATAGACGGCAGTCACCAGTGCGCGCATCAGACGAGATCCACCTGACGGGTGCCGGCGACACGCCAGGCGATGCGCATGGCAATCAGCAGCACGACGACCACGACCGCGACAAGAGTGACAGCGATGGCTGAGCCGAAGGGCCAGTTGCGCGATTGCAGGAAGAGATCGACCAGCGCGTTGCCGATGAAGAAGACCTTGCCACCGCCGAGAAGCTGCGGGATCAGGTATTCGCCGAGCAGCAGGATGGTCACCAGCGCCACACCGGTCATGACGCCGGGTAGAGAGAGCGGCAGGGTGACGCCGAAGAAGGTGGCGAGCGGCTTCGCGCCGAGATCGGCCGAAGCTTCGAGCAGGCGCCGATCAAGCTTTTCAAGGCTGACATAGATCGGCATGATCATCAGCGGCAGATAGCCGTAGACAATACCGAGCAACACCGCGCCGGGCGTGTTGATCAGCCGGACATTTTCGATGCCGACGAATTCGAAGAGATGCGGAATGCCGCGAGCGCCAAGGATATACATCCATGCATAGGTGCGGACCAGCATGCTGGTCCAGAAGGGCACGACGACCAGCGAAACGAGCAGCAGCCGGCGCTCAGGGCTCGCCTTGATGGCGAGATAATAGGCGACGGGATAGGCGACCAGCAGGCAGGCGGCGGCGCCGATCGGCGCCAGGATCAGCGTGTTGACGAAAGCGGTTGCGCGCGAGCCGAGATTGGCGAATTGTTCGAACGTGAACGCCGCCTGATACCCGCCCTCCGGCGCCCGCTTGCCGACCGAGAAGACGATGATGGCGATGAACGGCAGGACCAGGAAGAAGAACAGCCAGAGGCTCGCCGGTCCGACGAGGACGGCGGTGACGAGGTGTCGTTTGGTGGCTGGCTTCAGGGGCATCTAAGTTTTCGTTTTTCCGGGTCATACTATTTTTGGTCGGTGGGCGAGACACCCCCCTCTGCCCTGCCGGGCATCTCCCCCTCAAGGGGGGAGATCGACTCGCGGTGGCCGCTCGCCCCGATCTCGACGCTTCGATTGAGGCGAGGAGCATGCCTCTTGCCAATCTCCCCCCTTGAGGGGGAGATGTCCGGCAGGACAGAGGGGGGTGACCTCGATCACAAGAGCTTAAATCAAGCCGACTTGAACCGCGCCATCAACTCTGCCCGGCCTGGATCCGTCAGCGTCACGGCAGCACCGAATTCCAGCGGCGTCAGCGAAGCCTCATCCGGATAGACGATCTTGTTGGCGGTGATTTCTTTCGGCAGAAGCGAAATCACGCGGCTGTCGGTGGTCGGCGCGCCGTTGGCGATGTGCTCCTTCACCGCATTCTGCGGATCCATCAGGTAGTTGAGCAGCGCATAGCCGGCGGCCTTGTTCGGCGCGTCCTTGGGGATCGCATAATAGTCGGTCCAGATCTCGCCGCCGTCCTTGCCGAGGATATAGGCAATTTCGGGGACGTCACGGTTGAGCTGGGCGCCGTCATTGGTCCAGCACATGGTGATCCAGGCATCGGTCGAGCGCATGGACGGCTGGTAGTCGGAATTGATGGCGAAGAGGTGCGGCTTGACCTTGATCAGCAGTTCCTCGGCCTTCTTCAGGTCGTCGGCTTTGATCGAATTGAAGTCGAGGCCGAGCGAGACGAGTGCGCTGCCGATCGTGGTCAGCTGGTAATCATGCACCATGCCGCGGCCGTCGGCTTCCGTCTGCAGAACCTCGAAGAAATCCTTCCAGCTGGTGAGCTTGCTCTTGATCTTCTTGGTGTTGACGGAGAAGCCAGTCGTGCCCCAGTTCTTCGGCACGGCATAGGTCTTGCCGTCGATCTTGCCCTCCTTGGTGAAACGCGGATTTTCCGTCGTGGTGCTGAAGTTCGGCAGCTTGGACAGGTCGAGTTCGTCGATCAGGCCGAGCTTGTGATAGGTCGAGATCGTGTAATTGGTCGGCACGAACAGCGACCAGCCCGAGGCGCCGGCCTGCAGCTTGGCGAGCATTTCCTCGTTGGAGCCGAAGACGTTGACTTCGACGGCGACGCCGGCCTTGGCCTTGAAAGTCTCGAATGTGTTGGGGTCGTGGTAGTTCGGCCAGGTGGCGATCGACATCTGCGTGCCCAAGTCTTCAGCATAGGCCGGCGTGGCAAGCGCGCCGGGAAAGCGCGACATGACGGCGGTCGCGAGACCAAGGCCGGTGATGCCGAGGAAAGTGCGGCGGGTGATCGAGCCGCGCTTCAGGCGCATGAACTCGTCCATGAAGCCTTCTGATGTGATCGGGAGATTGTCCTTGTAGTCCTTGCTCATGATGCTGTTCCCTGTTTTGGTTTATGCATTTGACGCTGGAAAGACGTGGGCAGCCCTGGGGTCGAAACTCAGCACGACCGGCTCGCCCGGCGCGGCGAGATCGGATACGTCGATGGCGTTGCGCTCCGTGGTCACCAGGACGTCGCCAAGTCCCGGAACGGCGACGGCGTATTCGGCCGAAGAGCCGAGGAAGATGCGGTGCGTGACGGTGCCTTTGAAGGAGGGGCCGGTTTCGACGGCGCTGCGGGAAATCCGGATCGCTTCGGGCCGGATGGCGACGATCGATTTTCCGGATGCCGGCGGAACCTTACTGCCCGGCGCCAGAACCGAGCCGTCGGCGAAACGCAGTGTGGCGCCATCAACGTCGGTCGTGGCCTCGAAACGGTTGGTCTTGCCGACGAAATCGGCGACGAAGAGATCGGCAGGATGGTCGTAGACTTCCTGCGGCGTGCCGAGCTGGCGGATGCGGCCGGCGCTCATGACGCAGACGATATCGGCCATGGAGAGCGCTTCTTCCTGGTCGTGCGTGACCAGCACAAAGGTGATGCCGAGTTCGCGCTGCAAAGTCTGGAGCTCGATCTGCATGGCCGAGCGCAGTTTCTTGTCGAGGGCCGCAAGCGGTTCGTCGAGCAGCAGCACCGAGGGGCGGTTGACGATGGCGCGGGCGAGCGCCACGCGCTGCTGCTGGCCGCCGGACATTTCGTGTATGCGGCGCGTGGCGAAGCCGCCGAGGCGGACCATTTCCAGCGCCTCGCCGACACGGCGGGTGATCTCGGCCTTTGCAAGGCGCGGCCGCTGCTGGCGCAGGCCGTAGGCGACGTTCTGCTCGACATTGAAATGCGGGAAGAGGGCGTAGTGCTGGAAGACCATGTTGACGGGGCGGCGATAGGCCGGCACGCCGTTCATCTCCTGGCCATTGATCAGCACCTTGCCGTTGCTCGGCTGTTCGAAGCCGCCGATCATCCTCAGACACGTGGTCTTGCCACAGCCGGAGGGGCCAAGGAGGGCCAGGAAGGCGCCCTTCGACACATTTAGGTTGATGTCCGTCACGGCAGTCACCGGGCCATAATTCTTGGTGACCGAACGGAATTCGATATCGTTCGTCAGAGCGGATGTCACGTCTATTCCCCGCGGTTGGTCATAGCGGCAGTCTTGGCTGCCTTGTCACCGTCTTTGACCGAAGACTATGCCCGGGGCTTCCGCGAGGTATATACCCCGAGAGAGGTATTTTCTCAGAAAATGTCTCAGGCAAGGTGTATATCGGCAAGAGTGGAGGAAGACGATTGCGATGATAGGCAAGAACGGATGAGCGTGGATCTGGAGGCGCTGCTGGATGGTTTTGCCGCGACGGTCGGCCGCGCGTCGATGCCTGACGCTGAGTTCGGCGAGACGTTCCGCCAGATGATGGCGGCGCTGGTGCGCTTCGATTATGTCGTCGTTTTCGCCTATCGCGGCAAGGAGCGGCCGATCGATCTTTACAGCACCTTCGATCCGGAGGAGCATATCGTCTTCGTGACACTCTACCAGGCCGGGCCCTATCTGCTCGATCCGTTCTACCACACGGCGCGCGAACGCCGCGCCGGCTTGTTCCGGATGCGGGAACTGGCGCCGGACCGGTTCTTCTCCAGCGAATATTATCGCAGTTATTATGTGCAGACCGGGCTTGCAGAAGAAGTCGGCTTCTTCGTTACGCTGGATGACGACGTCACGGTCGTGCTGTCGCTGATGCGGCGGGAGAAGACGGGACCGTTTCCCGCGGCCGAGTTCGTGCAGCTCAGGAAAGCGGAAGCGCTGGTGTCGGCTTTGGTTCGGCATTTCTGGTCCGGTCTCGGACCGCGCTTCGACGCCAAGCTCGATGCCGGCGCGCGCACCGGCCGCAAACGCGGCGTGAGCGGCACGTCACTACCGGCGGCGGATACGGTGTGGCGCGACCTGAAGCTCACCAGCCGCGAGATGGCGATCGTCGATCTGGTACTGCAGGGGCATTCGTCGGAGTCGATCGGGCTGAGGCTCAACATTTCGACGGGGACGGTGAAGGTCCACCGGCGCAATGTCTACCGCAAGCTCGGGATTTCGTCGCAGACACAGCTTCTGTCGATCTATCTGAGCACGGTCGGGCGGCACTAGCCACTAGATCGTGCGACCTTCCAATGAAGATGATTCGAGGCAGAACGGGGCGTTTTCACGTGCTTGTGAAAGCCGGCGAATGCGTAAGATTACAAAGACTTAATGATGCTTGCCGGTTTCGTCATATTCTGACGAATATTTCAGGTTTCGAACGCCTTTATTAGCGATAATTAACGTGCGGCGGCTCTCTCGCGATGTATATTTCTCCTCGAAAGCTGGGGCCTGACGCCGATGTGGCGGCAGAGCAAGACAGCTGCCATCGAGGCAAGCCTCGCAGGACATCGTGGAGACGCTCATGCGCTCTGTTATCGAATATCGCCATTGCTGTGCGACGGATGGGCGGCAAGCACTTCCATAAGGACTGACAGGCGGCCCCGGCCGATCGGCTTCTGATCACGTCGGCGGCTTCTTTTCAATTTCATTCCCGCAGTTGATCCGCCGTCACGAGACCGGCGGCAAGGTCCTCTGCGCTCATTTTCCAGGTTCAACAGGAGACGTACCAATGACCTCAGTATTCGCCAAGCATCGGATTGCCGCCCTCGTCGGCGTCGCTCTCATCGCAACGCCACTCGTGGCGTCCGCCATGATCACCAATCCCGCCGCGACACCGGTTATGACGACCACGACGAATGGCATGACGTCGTTTGCGCCGATCGTGACGGCCGATAAGCCGGCGGTGGTGACGATCACCACAAAGATGAAGGCGGCCAATGTCGAATATGACGGCAATTCGCCGTTCGGTGGCAGTTCGCCTTTCGACGAGCAATTCCGCCAGTTCTTCGGCCAGCAGGGCATTCCCATGCCGCAGCAGCGCCAGCCCATGGCGCAGGCGCTCGGCTCCGGCTTCATCATCGACGCGAACGGCATCATCGTCACCAACAACCACGTCATCGATGGTGCGGTCGATATCAAGGTGACGCTGGATGATGGCACCGAATTGCCCGCGAAACTGATCGGCGCCGATCCGAAGTCGGACCTCGCCGTGCTGAAGATCCGCGCCTCACGCCAGCTTCCGACGGTGAGGTGGGGCGATTCCGATCACATGAATGCCGGTGATCCCGTGCTTGCCATCGGCAATCCATTCGGCCTCGGCACGACGGTGACGTCGGGCATCGTGTCCGCCCGTGGCCGTGACCTCAACAATGGCCCGTATGACGATTTCATCCAGGTCGATGCGGCGATCAATCATGGCAATTCCGGCGGACCGCTGATGAACAGCCAGGGTGAAGTGGTCGGCATCAACACCGCGATCTATTCGCCGAATGGCGGCAATGTCGGCGTCGGTTTCGCCATTCCGTCGAACGAGGCGCAGAGTATCGTTGCCAAGCTGATCCAACATGGTTCGATCCAGCATGGTGTCATGGGGGTGGTGATCCAGCCGGTGACCCAGGATATCGCTGATGCCATCGGCCTCAAGAACGCTGGGGGCGCACTGGTCGCCAAGGTCAATCCGGACTCTGCGGCCGCCAATGCGGGCGTCAAAAGCGGTGACGTGATCCTCAGCCTCGATGGCAAGACGATCAAGACCACCAAGGACCTGTCGCGCTTCGTCGCCGACATAACGCCCGGCACACGCGAGCAGATGACGCTGTGGCGCAATGGCGAGAGCAAGGACCTGTCGATCACCATCGGCGGCGACAAGACCAGCACGCAGGCCGCTGAGAATGATGGGCAGGACGACGGTTCCGTCGAGCCCGCCAAGCATATGCCTTCGATCGGCATCGGCTTGGGCGACCTCGACAGCGACGCCCGCCAGGCGCTGAACCTGCCGTCGAATGAGCATGGCGCCGTGGTCGAATCGGTCAATCCCGACAAGACTGCCGCCGCTGCCGGCATCCAGACGGGCGACGTGATCGTCGCGGTCAACCAGAAGCCGGTCGCCAATGCGCGCGAAGCACGCAATGCCGTTGTCGAAGCGGCCAAAGCCGGCCGCAAGTCTGTCCTGCTGCTCGTCGAGCGCAGCGGCGGCCAGACCTTCATTGCCGTGCCGTTCGGTAACGCGTAAGCGGCGGCGGAAGCGTCTGCATTCTCCGGGAGAGGCGGCCCCTGCCTCTCCCTTTTTGCGTTTTTGCACCTCGGCGGTGGGACGCCTGCTGCTAACGCATGCAGGTCATGTCAGCGATCAGCGCCCGCTCCGGACGTTCGACCAAGACTATTCGTCGAAAAGCGCGACAGCGCGGCACCAGCCGGCGGAAGCCCCCTTGATCTTCACCGGCAGGCAGGAGACGGTGAAGCCCCTGGCAGGCAGTCCGTCCAGCCGTGTCAATTTTTCCATATGCAGGAAAATGCCCTCGCGGCCGGCCTTGTGGCCTTCCCAGATCAGGCCAGGGTCATGCGTTTCGGCATAGCGTTTTGCCGTATGGATGAACGGCGCATCCCATGACCAGGCGTCGGTGCCGGTGATGTGCACGCCTTGGGACAGGAGCCACAGCGTTGCCTCGCGGCCGACGCCGCAGCCGCGTCCGACATAGTCCGGCCGGCCATAGGCCGCGCCGGCAGCCGTGTTGATCAGGACGATGTCGAAGGGTTGGAGAGCGCCGCCGGTCTTTTCGACGGCGGAACGGATTTCGTCGACGGTTGCAACATGGCCGTCGGCGAGATGGCGCAGGTCGAGCTTCACGCCGGGCCGGATGCACCAGTCGAGCGGCACCTCGTCGATCGTCCAGGCCCGCTCGCCGCCATTCATGGTCGAGGCAAAGTGCCAGGGCGCATCGAGATGGGTGCCGACATGCGTGGTCAGCGTCAACTGTTCCACGGCCCAGCCTTCGCCGCCCGGCAAATCCGCAATATCCAGCCCGGGAAAGAAACGCGCCATCTCCGCGCCGCCATCCTTGTGGCCGGAATAGGTGATCTTCGGACCAAGCCCCGGCGGATCGGCCGGAATATCGTTTTCGATGGCGACGGATAGGTCGATGATCTTCATGAGAAATCTCCTGATATGGCGGGTGCGCGGCAAGGCATCCCCGTGCCTGTCAACGTCAGGCGCAGGTTTTAGTGGCTGACCGGCATCAAGGGAAGGTACAACATGCGT
Source organism: Rhizobium sp. P2_G2 (assembly GCF_056403555.1). NCBI lineage: Bacteria > Pseudomonadati > Pseudomonadota > Alphaproteobacteria > Hyphomicrobiales > Rhizobiaceae > Rhizobium > Rhizobium sp. P2_G2. Next base: position 157,539 of record NZ_JBFUFF010000004.1, on the reverse strand, counting down.
CAGGCGCGGATCACCGTCTGCGCGATGGTGCCGAATGGCGCGGTGCCATCCGGCAGCCGGGCCTCCATCCGCACCCGGTCTCCCCAGGTGAGGAACGGGGTTTTGGCGGCCCCATGGTCGAGCTGTTCGATGACGCGGATTTCGGAAATGCAGGACGAGCCGGCGGCACGATCGGCATTGGATACGGTGCCTGAGCCGATGATTGTCCCGGCCGCCAGTTTTCGTGTCCGCGCGCAATGGGCGATGATTTCGGCGAAAGAGAAATGCATCTCGGCGCCGCCGGCGTGGCCGACCTCGCGGCCATTGACCGCGACATGCAAGGGCAGCTTGATGCGGTTGTCTCGCCAGTGAGGCGCGATTTCGTCCGGCGTGATGGCGACGGGTGCAAAGCCGGTCGAGGGCTTTGCCTGCAGCCAGCCGAAGCCGGAGCGCATTTCGCGCGGCCCGAGGGCGCGTAGCGACCAGTCGTTGATCTGCACCAGCAGGCGAATATGGCCGGGTGCTGCCTCGGCATGTGTGCCCATCGGCACATCGGAGAGGATGACGCCGAATTCGCCTTCCATGTCGATGCCCAACCTGTCGTCGGGAAATTCGACATCCGCCACGGGGCCGCGAAAATCATCGCTGGCGCCCTGGTAAACGAGAGGGATCGTCTCGAAATCGGGATTGGACGGATTGTCGAACGCCTTGTCCATGAGCCGCCCATGATTGAGGAAGGCGGAGGCATCCAGCCATTGCGGCGCCCGGGGCAGGGGTGCGAGGCAGCGTGCGGGATCGAAGTCGACTGCAAATGCCTCTTCCCCGGCATTCAGTCGCTCATAGAGTGCCGCGAGGCGGGGTGAAGCCTGATCCCACGTTTCGAGTGCCTCAGTCATCGTCCGTGCAATACCGACAGCGGGAGCGGCTCGCCGGAGATCGCGTGATGCGACCCACAATTGGCCATCGCGGCTGCCGTCGTGATAGGTGGCAAGTTTCATCGTCCCAAGTCCTCTATTATGCCACGGCGCCGGAAGGGACGGATGTCATCGCTGTCTTTGCCCTGGTGAAGAGGGTGATCGAAACGAGCGCCACTAGAACCGCCGTCAATCCGAGCGCGCCGAAGCCGAAATGCTCGCCCAGCGCGCCGCCGATGATCGGGCCAAGTGCTGACCCGATCATCAGCATGGCCGGCGTGGCCGCTACAGCCCGCCCCGATGGGTCGAGCCGGGCGAGAAGGCCGAAGGCGAAGGTATGGGTGAAGATCTGGACGGCAACGAATACGGCGGCTGCCGGAGCCCAGACGGGAAATACCGTCGCCATCGTCACGATGATCGCGAGCAGAGCCTGCACGGCCGGACCAATCTGAACCACCAATGTTGCCGATACACGTTTCTGAAGCACAGCTGCCAAGGGCGACGGCAACAGGAAATTGATAACGCCGAGGGCGATCAGAACAGTGAGCACATTACCGGCTGCAAAGCCACGCGCCTTGCCGATGACCTCGACGAAGGAAAACACCATGGCCTGATTGAATGTCATGACGCTGACGCCGAGAATGGTGAACCAGACGGCACGGCTGAAAGGAACGGGGCGCTCCTCCTCGAAAGCGGGAGGATTGTGAAACAGGATAGCGCAGGCAATCGCAGCGATTGCCATCACGGCCGCGAAGACCTGAAACAAGGCAGCACCGCCCCGGATGATGAGAAGCTGCGGGATGGTGCCGAGAAGCACGATGCCGGAAAGTCCGAGCGCGACCCCAGCTATGGCGAAGAGGCGGTGAGGATTTCCAGAGCGACCCATGGTTCCATGCACCATGGAAAGAGCGAAGCCGACGGAGAAGCCCGCCAGCAGATGAAGGCCGGCAAGCGGGAGGAAGCTTGCCTGGGTGGACGCAAGGAAAAAGGAGAGCGCTGCGGCCCCAAAGCCTGCTGTCGCCACCAGGCGCTGGTTCAGCCTGTTGAGACGCGGTGCTACCACGGCGCTTGCGGCGACTGCGCCCAGTAGAAAGAGCGTGACCAATCCACCGGCCTGTTGCGGGCGAAAGCCGAACCGCTCAACGAGCGCACCGACCCAAACTGGAAGCGCTACAAGGTCGATCATGCCTGCGCAATGGGCAATAAGCAGGGCGGTCATACCGCCAATTCCAAAATTCTTTCCTGACATGTTCTCCCTCCCGATATTGTGTCAGCGGTCCGTGCGCTCAGCATCCCCTCGCCGCCGGTAATGTGGCCGTCATATTGCTTCGGCCAAGGTCTTCATCGATGCCCGCATGATGGCTGCATGTTCTTCGCGGCTGCCGCCGGTGATCTCGATATCAGCGAGCTTTCCGGAATTCTCGACCACCATCCGGCAGCGTTCCCATCGACGCGCTTCGAAGGAAGCAAGCGCTCCCCCAGCAATACGTCCTCCAAACAAGAGGCAGGCGTTATCTGCAGTCGCACGATCAATCTAACGCCCAGCCTCATGCTTCAAGCTACGACTTGACTGAGGCAGTAATCAAATAGATAACATTTGTGCCTCCTATAAGTGGAATTTATATCGATGCGGTTAGAGCGGTTTGACCTCAATCTGTTGGTGGCTTTGGAGGCACTGCTGCGTACCAAGAGCGTTTCGGCAACCGCCCTCGAGCTGCGCCTCACCCAGCCGGCCGTGAGCAGCGCTTTGGCCCGTCTGCGGGCGCATTTCGGGGACGAAATATTTATCTTCAGCGGCGGGGAGATGACGCCCACAGAGTTCGGCCGCGGCTTGGCTGGCACAGTTTCGGACCTGATTGCCCAGCTGCGCCCGCTTGCGCGCGCCCGCGCCAGGTTCGACGCCTCCTCCCTTCATCGGACATTCAAGATCATTGCGTCCGACTATGTTTCGCAAGTCCTGCTCTCGCGCGTTTCCAGAGGGCTGGCGGTTCTTGCTCCCAAGGTGTCTCTGCAGATGATCTCTTTCAGCGACAATGCAGCGTCGCAGTTCGATCGGGGCAATATCGACTTTCAAATCGCGCCTGAATTTCTGGCCTCGGCAAATCGCGGCGCAGAAGCCCTCTTTTCCGACAACTTCAGATGCGTCGTCAGCGCGACGAATGTCTCCGTTAAGGCGTCTTTGGACCTCGTTACGTTCAAAAGTTTGCCGCACATCGTAACGTCTTTCGGGGTGCATGACGGCAAGAGCCATTTCGAACGGGAGCTTGAAACGAAGAACATCCGCATATCCGTTGCGGCCATGGTCCCAAGCTTTGTGCTACTCCCCTATTTCGTGATCGGCACGCAGAATGTCGCGACCGTCCACCGCCGCCTGATCGACGAATTGCCGGTCGACCTGCCTCTCCGATATTTCGATGTTCCACTAGAGATTCCGGACCTGACGGAAGTCTTGTACTGGAACAAATATCTCGACCGCGACATGGAGGCCATGTGGCTGCGCGATCTCCTCGTAGAAACAGGGAGATCCCTAAATACCGCGCTGGGGACGCCCGTCCCCGGACGCGGTGGGTAACCGTGTGACGGGCGGCGCGATCGCGGCGCAGGCGGTGGAGAGAGAACCTCCACCGATGTGCAATCCCGATCTCCAGCCAACGGGCTCTCGAGTTTCCGGAGTTAAAGCTCAGCTCGGCAGGGTGCCGCTCAGCAATTCTTGTCCGGGCGTCGCGCGGGTATCGGATGCTGCGGCGCATGTCCTGACTGCTTGCGATAAAGGTCAACATCAGGGCGCAATGGGTAATGACCAGGGTGACCATGCCGCCAATTCCAAATTTATGTCCTGACATGTTCCCTCCCGATCGTCCTGTCAGCAGCCCGATTGCGCGGCGTCTCCAATCGCCGCCAATCCGGCGGTCAAATTGCTTCTGCTAAGGTCTTCATCGACATCCGCATGATGGCGGCGTGTTCCTCACGGCTGCCGCTGGTGATCTCGATATCCGCCAGCTTTCCCGAATTCTCGACCACCATTCGGCAGCGCTCCCACCGGCGCGCCTCGAAGCTCCCGAGCGCTGCTTCAAGCGAGGTGCCGGTCGCGACTTCTTCCGCCAGCACCACGGCATCCTCGATGCCAATGCAGGCGCCGGCGGCCAGATGGGGCGTCGTGGCGTGCACGGCGTCGCCGATCAGCGCGATCCGGCCTTTGCTCCACGGCCTCGGCATCAGCATCTGCTCCAGCGGCCGGTAGACGATCTGGTTGTCTTGCGTAAGCGTCTCGGCAATGCGCCGGACCGTCGGCGAAGCAAAGCGATTGAGCGGGCCGCGCATGGCGTCCACGAATGTCTCAGGCGCGACGAAATCGTTCGTTGGCTTGTCCTCGGTCAGGAACAGATAGACGGTGTCTGCCGTCACCCGGTTGACGCCGACCTTGAGCTTCGGTCCCATCCACATTGTCGTGGTTTCGATGCCCTCCGGCCTGGGCAGCACGGCGCGCCAGACCGATTGGCCGATGAAGCGCGGCTTCGGCGCCTCGGGAAAGCATTTTGTCCGGACCTGGGAATAGAGGCCGTCCGCGCCGACGATCAGGTCGTAGCTGCGCTGCGATCCGTCGGTGAAGGTGACGGTGGCTGCCTCCGGCACCTGCTCGATGTCGGTGAAGGTGAGGCCCAGGCGGACATCCACCTTTTCCTTCTGCACTGCCTCCCTCAGGATGCCGGCGAGCGCCGGGCGCATGATCGCCGCCCCGCCCGGAACATCAGGTCCCGCGACCCGCGGCGTAGGCAGCGTCACCAGAACCTTGTCGTCCGGTCCGCGCAAGTCCACGCCATCGGTGGCATAGCCTTCCTGCAGGAAGCGTTCAAGCAGGCCAAGGTCGCGCAGGACGCGCAAGGTCGAGCCATGCAGGCTGATGCCCGCGCCATAGGACCGCCAGCCCGGATCCACTTCCACGAGGTCAACCGCAATGCCCTGCCTTGATAATTGCAGCACCGCGGTCATGCCCGAAAAGCCGCCGCCGATGACGAGCGCCGTTTTCACGCCGGAATTCATCCTATCCTCCTCCTACAGGCGATCCGCCACGAACACGTCGCCATGCGTGCCGATCACCAGCTCCACTTTCCTGAGACTTTGGCCCAGACAGGGCCCGAGCACGCATTCGCCGGTTTCGATATCGAAGAGTGCCCCATGCGAATGGCAGGCGAGATGCTTGCCCTCGCCGTTGAGATAGGCATCCGCCTTCCACGCCATCGGCGTGCCGCTGGTATAATGCGGGCAGGCATCGAGCCAGCCGAAGAGGCGGTCGCCGCGGCGGGTGACGATCACCTTGCGCCGCCATGACGGCGCCGGGGTGAAGCCCCGCGCCTCGCCCTCGGCGATGTCGCTTGCATGGCATAGCCGAAGCAGGGCCTGCGCCTCTTCCATGACCATGCGCGGTCAGCCCTTCGCGCCTGGAGGCGGCCCGCCCGGCGCCCATTTCTCGCGCATTTCGAACAGCACGATCTGCGAGGCTTCCGGCCCCATGGGCGCCTCGCGCGCCACCCAGCTGTCGTCGTGCTTGTCCATGTCGGCGTCATATTCGAAGTGACAGCTGAGCGGACTGTTGAAATACCAGAACCAGTTCGAACCGAATTTATGCCGGCCCGGCCCCCAGAAACTCTGAAAGCCCTTCTTGACGAAGCGGGTGCCGGCGACCATCAGCTCGGTCGGGCCGCCCATGTGGAAGGCCAGATGTTCGCAGCCCTGCATGTATTCCGGCGTGCGGATGAAGAACAGCGTGTGGTGATCGTCGTTGGCCTTCGGCCGCAGGAACGGCCCGGCCCCCTTGAGCACATCGGTGATGACGAAGCCCAGGCGCGAACAGTAGAAATTCGCGGCAATCTCGATGTCGGGCACGAAGAGCACGACGTGGCTCAGTGAGCGCGGCAAAGCCGGCATCTCCTCCCAGACGCCGATTTCATTGGCTTTTCGCTGCGCAGGCGCGCCGGGCGCGTTGATCTTTTCCGCCGGCATGTCGAGTTCGCGGCGCATGGTGACCTGGAACCTGAGTTCGAAGCCCTGGTCGTCCTTGACTTCGATCGAGCCGTCCGAGAGCCGCGTCACGCGACGGTCTTTGGCAAGTTCCGCCTCGATCGCGTCGAGATCGGCCGCCGAGCGCACGCCATAGATCTGCTGGCGCAGCATGTTCGATGTCCTGAGCGGCGGCGGCAGGGTAGGGTCCGACTTGTGGCGGACGATGATGCCGGTGCCGTCGAGCGCCTCGAACAGGCCGCCTTTGTCCGAGACGTCGACGGGCTTCAGGCCGAAGGCCGTCAGATATTCGATCGCGCCAGCCACGTCGTCGACACCGAAAACCAGATAGTCGGGACCTATGATATTCATTCTTCCATTCCTCCAGCATGCCCTTCGCCAAAGCGGCCGGCATCATCCATCGAGAGCGGTTCGCCCACCCAGAACCTCGGCGACCCAATCGGCGATATAGGCGCCGGCATTGGCCGAATTGTCGAAGCTCGAATGCTGGACACCGCCGGTGCGGGCGTCGAAAATCTTGAGTTCGCGGCGCGGACTGTTGACCAGCTGGTCATAGGTCGCCTGCGCCCAGTGAAGCGGGATCTGGCTGTCCTTCTCCCCGTGGGTGACGAGGAAGGGCACGCGAATGCGGTCGAGTATGCCGTCGAGATGGACGTTTTCGGCGATCGCCATGAACTCGTCCATATCCTTGGCGCCCCAGACCCAGCGGACATGATCCCAATAATGCGGCACGGGAAAATTGCCTTCCCTGGCAAGCCGTTTCTTCTGCACGTCACGCCAATCGTGATTGGCGCCCCAGACGACGCCGCAGGCAAAACGCGGCTCGAAGGCGACCGCACGGGGGCAGTAGTAACCGCCGAGCGAGACGCCCTCCATGCTGATCCGCCTGGGGTCGATATGCGGCTGCGTTTCCAGCCAGTCGACAATGCGGCTTGCCCAGTGTTCGCTGTCATAGCGCGCGGTCAGCCCTTGCAGGCGTAGGGCTTCGCCAGTGCCGGGCTGATCGATGATCAGCGAAGCGACACCGCGCTCAGCCAACCATTTCGGCAGGCCGACGAGGAATTTCATCTCCTTGGTGCTGTCCAGGCCATTCACCTGCACCAGGATCGGCGCGGGGCCTTGCACGCCTTCGGCGGGAACATAGAGGGCCGAGAGATGCTTGCCCTCATAGGGAATGTCGACGCGTCTGCAGCGCGAACCGGAAAGCTCCAACCCCTTGGCGAACGCCGCGAGAAAGCGCTGGTAGAGCGCAAGCCGCCCTTCCGAACCATGCGCCTGCAGGCGCTCGGCGGTGAGAAGATAGTTGGCGGCGCGGATCAGCTTGTCGCCGGCCGAGATTGTCCGACGGCGCGCTTCATCCTCTTCGGCAAGTGCGATCAACTTGTCGGCCATCGTCACCCAGGTCTGGCGGAAGGCCATGGTGCCGGCTGCGTCGGGCGCCTTGGCCGCGTCCTGCAGGGGGGCGCACATTTCCTCGATTTCCCCGATCCGGGCGCCCATCTCGATCGACAGGTCGACGGAGAGGTTCCAGACATAGTTGGTGGGAAAATATTTAAACATCAGGCCTCCACGCACCACTACGAGACAATCGCCGTGTTTCGGGAGGTTGATAAATATCCGCCGCCACGTCGTGCGGCTGCCTCCCTGTGTCAGGATTAGTGCAAACCAAATCGTTTATGAAATTGCTTATTTCAATGGCATGTATTAATTCGCTGAATATATTCGGGAGGACGATATGCGTTTCAAGAACCTTGATCTCAATCTTCTGGTCGCTCTCGACACATTGATCCGTGTCCGCAATGTCAGCCGTGCGGCCGACGAAATGTTCATTACCCAATCGGCGATGAGCAATGCGCTGGGCCGGCTGCGCGATTATTTCGACGATCCCCTGCTGATCCAGGTCGGCCGCAGCATGGAACTGTCGCCTCTGGCTGTCACGCTGGAACAGCCGCTCAGGGATATCATCGTCCGCATCGAAACAGCCGTCGTCTCGACGCCATCCTTTTCACCACAGCAATCGACCCGCAGCATCGGTCTCGTGGTGTCGGATTATACGCTGCACACGCTGATCCCGCCGTTTCTTCGCAGGGTCGCCACGCAGGCGCCCGGCATCCGCATCGATCTCAAGCCGCAGCAAAATTTCCCGCATCTCTTGCTGGAACGGGGCGAAGCCGATCTGCTGGTCGCGCCGACCGTGTTCTGTTCGACCAATCATCCGATGGAAGAACTGCTGAAAGACGAATTCTGCGCCGTGGTGGATGCAGAGGGGCCACATGCCGTGGGCGGGCTGAGCAAGGAAGATTTCATCTCTGCCGGCCATATCGTCATGCTGCCGCCGAATGGCGGCGAAAGCGTCGCGCAGAAAGCCTGCCGGGAAATGGGCGTCGAACTCAAGGTGGAAGTGACGACCTTCTCGTTCACGTCGCTGCCGATCCTGGTCAGAGGCACGAACAGGATTGCGCTCGTCCAGCGCAGTCTGGCCGAAATGATGACGAGACTTGACGGGCTGGCGATCGTGGAGCCGCCTCTCGCGCTGCCTCCGTTGGAACAATCGGTGCAGTGGCACAGCTATCGCACCCGTGATCCGGCCTTGATCTGGATCCGTTCGCAACTCAAGCAGGCCGCAGCGGAGCGTCATGCCGCGTAGGGAAGACATCTTCCGCAAAATACATCACCACTGAATATCAGGCGCGCCGACTATTCAGCGTGTCAATACTTCTATGACGAATAGCAATTTTACATCCTTCAATCCCGTATCTAAGCAAGGTCCGGGAAGTTCATCGGCGTCGCTCGGGACGGAGTACCAGCGAAGCCGATCGACGCCGGGCGAGCTCCGCGCCGGCGTCACAGGGGTATGGCGGGACATCTGACGACATATTGAACCGGGCAGCAGGCGTTTGACCGACGCTGCCAACCCCTAGCTCACGGGGAACGGAGGCGTGCGCCCGCACGACATTGACCCCATCCAGATTGAAGCGCCGGCGATTGAAACCGCTCGGCGCGGCGGCTCATCGCATCATTGAAGAGGAGGGAATGATGAGACATTTTCGCAAACTGGCATCAGCCATGATCATGAGTTCGGTCTGTGCCGTGGCGGCCCAGGCGGCGGAGAATGGCAATACCCAATATGCGCCCGGCGCGTCGCAATTCTTTGCCGGCTCCATCCCACCCTATGAAGGCCTCTATTTCCTGTCGCAGACAAGCTATTTCAGCTCCGACCGGACCAATGACAGCAAGGGTCACGAGATTCCGATCGACTTTCACGTCGATGCGGCCGTCGAAACGCTGCGCCTTCTCTATGTCTCCGACATCCGGGTTGGAGATGCGCAGGTCTGGGGCCAACTCGTCCTGCCGGTCATCCATCTCAACCTGTCCTCCGTCTTTGCCAGCGATACCGCGTTTGCGCCTGGCGATATGACGGCAACGATCGGGCTCGCCTGGCACCCCGACCAGGCACAGACATTCGTCCTCGGGCTCGATGTCGGAATGCCGACCGGGCAATATGACAAGGATGCCTTTGCCAATACCGGGCTGAACCACTGGTCGCTGCAGCCGACTGCGGGCTATCACTATTTCGATCCGCAGGGGCTCGAACTGGCGGCCTCGGCACGCTTTATCTTCAACAGCGAAAACACCGATACGCATTATCGATCCGGCGACGAATTCGTCCTGGATTACGCGGCGGGCTGGAATTTCGACAAGGTCAAAGTCGGGGCGACCGGTTACTATCTCTTGCAGTTTACCGATGACACCGGACCAGGCGTTGCAATGGACGGACATCGCGGCAAAGGTTTCGCGATCGGCCCATCGCTGACCTATAGCTTCAATCCGGCAATGCAATTCAGCGCCTCCTGGCAACACGACCTCATGGCCGAAAACCGTGCCCAGGGCGACGCTGTCTGGCTCAATTTCGCGACAAAATTCTAGGATCGATCGATTTCGTCCTATCCAGACCGGTCATGCCCACTCAACGCGGCAAAGCGGCTTCTTCGAGCCGTCGCCTGAGCCGCGGAGCGGCGAAATCGATAAAGCTTCGCAGCTTGAGCGGGATCGTCCCCTGTGCCTGATGAAGCAGCCAGACCGGCAATGGCGGCCCTTCGAAGGCGCCGAGCACGACTTGCAGCTTGCCCTCCTTTATCGCGCGTGCCGCCTGGTAGGAGAGCACGCGGGTGATGCCGACGCCGGCAATTGCCGCATCGAGTGCGGCTTCCGCCGTGTTCACCGATAGCCGCGGCTGGATTGCCACCGCATGGTCGCGGCTATGCTCCGCCAGCTTGAAGGTCCAGGACGGCGGTGAGCCCAGCATGTCGAAGGCGATCGAGGGGCGGTTTGCCAAGTCGTCCGGATCAGTGGGGACGCCATGTTGCTCGAAATGGGCCGGGCTACCGCAGACGACATAACGCACCTCGCCGATGCGCATGGCGATCATCGAACTGTCGGGCAGTGCACCGATGCGGACGGCGAGGTCCACGCGGTCTTCGAGAAGATGCATATTGCGGTCCGAGAGCCATATCCGGATATTGATTTCCGGATAAGCGGCGAGGAATTCGTTGACCACGGGCAGGACATGCAGCCGGCCGAAAACGATTGGGGCGGTGAGCACCAGTTCGCCCTTCGGCGCCATTTGCTCGCCCGCCACCTGCCGCTCGGCATCCCCCACCTCGTCCAGAATACGCTTGCAGGATTGGAAATAGGCGCTGCCGGCGTCTGTCAGCGTCAGGCGGCGGGTCGAGCGCAGCAGCAGCCGGGCGCCGAGATGCTCTTCCAGTTCCGCCAGCTTGCGGCTGATGGTCGGCAGCGGCATGCCGAGGCGACGGCCAGCGGAGGTCAGGCTTCCGCCTTCCACGGCAGCAACGAAGATCGACATGCCCTCGAGGCGATCCATATTTTCTCGAAATTTGAAATAATCCTTTTTGAAAATAGCAGATTATCTCAATTTCCTGAAGCCCTATTTTTCTCCCAGTGAGAAGGCGGCTGTGCAATTTGCGCTGACCGCCCCCGCCGATTGTGAAGGAGAAAGTCATGTCCTACGGATTCCTCGATATCGCCTCGACCCCAAGTGTCCGCGCCGCCCAGGCCGCGATGGGCAGCGCACATGTCTGGCAGGATTTCGCAAGCGATCGTGCTTTCAGCCGGTTTACGGCGAATGAAGCAGCGTTCATTGCCGAGCGCGACAGCTTTTACATGGCCACCGTATCGGAGACCGGCTGGCCCTATGTGCAGCATCGTGGCGGACCGAAGGGGTTTCTCAAGGTGATCGACGACAAGACGCTGGCCTTCGCCGATTATCGTGGCAACAGGCAATATATCAGCCTCGGCAATGTCGATGCCGGCGGCCGGGCGGCGCTCATCCTGATGGATTATGCAAGACGAACCCGTCTGAAACTCTATGTTCATGTGGAGGCTCTGGCGCTCGATGCCGATCCGGCGCTGACGGAACGTGTTTTCGACACGGACTATCGCGGCAAGCCCGAACGGTTTTTTCGCTTGCGCCTGGAGGCGTTTGACTGGAACTGTCCGCAGCACATCACGCCGCGCTTCACCGAGGCTGAGATCGCCGCGGCCGTGCAGCCGCTGCACGAGCGTCTGGCGGCATTGGAAGCCGAAAACGCCAGCCTGCGCGCCAGGCTCGCCGAACAGGGAGATTGATTGATCATGGAAGCTGAACGTCCGCCTCTGCCGCCTTTCACCGATGCCGAAAGTGCGGCGAAAAAAGTCCGCCTGGCCGAGGATGCCTGGAACAGCCGTGACCCCGAACGGGTGTCGCTCGCCTATACGCCGGACAGCCGTTGGCGCAACCGCGACCTGTTCATCAATGGCCGCGCGGAGATCCGCGACTTTCTCGCCGCGAAATGGGCGAAGGAGCTCGACTATCGCCTGATCAAGGAATTGTGGGCCTATACAGGCGATCGCATCGCCGTGCGCTTCGCTTATGAATGGCATGACAACGAGGGCCGCTGGTTTCGCAGCTATGGCAACGAGAACTGGGAATTCGATGAGCGGGGCCTGATGAAGCGCCGCCATGCCAGCATCAATGACTTCGCGCTCAAGTCGGATGCGGAAAGGTTGTTTCACTGGCCGCAAGGGCGTCGTCCGGACGACCATCCGTCGCTCAGCGATCTCGGCCTCTGACTGCCCGCGCGGCGACATGCCGGGCGGAAGGGTCTGCTTGTCTGCCCGTCGCCACCGCCTATATCTTCTAGGCCGAAGAGCGCCCTGCGACCGCACGGGATTTCAGCGTGGAAGAGCGACGGGAGAATGCGGGATGGACATTACTGGAAGCGAGACGATCCCGGCGCCGCTCGAAGTCGTCTGGCGGGCGCTCAACGATCCCGGACTCCTCAAACAGTGCATTCCCGGCTGCGAGGCTCTCGACTGGACATCCGACACGACACTGAATGCGACGCTGGTGGTGAAGTTCGGCCTGATCAAGGTGCGGTTCGAAGGCACGATCGAGCTTTCTAATCTCAAGCCGCCGCATTCCTACACCATTGCCGCCCAAGGCAAAGGCGGGCTCATGGGATTCGCGAAGGGCTCGGCCGACGTGACGTTGACGGGCGAGGGACCCGATACGACCGTGCTGACCTATATTGCCGGAGGTGACGTTGGCGGCAAGATTGCGCAACTGGGCAGCCGTTTGGTCAGTGCCGTGACGAGCAAACTTGCCGAGCAGTTTTTTGCCAAATTGTCCGCCAAGGCGGCGGGAAGCGTTGCGTAGTGGCTTCAAATTCAAGCCAGGCGTTGCTATATGGAATTATACGGAGGGTGCCTCCGGAATGATGAATGTCTGATATGAATTTTGCCGATCGTTCGGAAACGATGCCGCGGCCTTGCGCCTTGCGAAGGACATGCCCAAGCATTTCATTCATTCCGCGATTTGCTATCGTCCTCGCCGCGGCCGCGTCTCGGCTGCGATCTCAGCTATAGTCGGGAGTGCGCCATGACACGACCATCCGATAGTCTCGATCCACTTGCGATTGCCGAGGCCTGGAAGGCTGGTGGGCGCGAAGTGGCGATCGCCACGGTCATCGAAACCTGGGGCTCGGCGCCGCGTCCGGCCGGCAGCCATCTGATCGTCGACAGGGACGGCAATTTCGAAGGCTCGGTGTCCGGCGGCTGCGTCGAGGGCGAAGTGATTTCGGAGGCGGGGGACATCATCGCCTCGGGCCGGCCGAAAATGCTGGAATTCGGCGTCGCCGACGAAACGGCCTGGCGCGTCGGCCTATCCTGCGGCGGGCGCATTCGCGTCTATGTCGAAAGGCTCGACTGATGCAGCAGGCTCTGTTGACGCGTCTGAATGCTGCCCGTGCAGCGCGAGAGGCTGTGGTGCATGTGATCGATCTTGCTGCTGGCGAGAGCCGGATCATCGCCGAAGACGAGATTGTCGACGATGTGCTGGTTTCAGCAGTTTCGGCGGCGTTCCGCTCGGGCAGCGCCGGCACCATTGAGGCCGATGGCCGTTCCTTCTTCCTCAATCCCTACCTGCCGCCGGTTCGGATCGTGGCAATCGGCGCGGTGCATATCAGCCAGGCGCTGGCGGCGATGGCGACGCTGGCCGGCTTCGATATCCGCATCATTGATCCGCGCACCGCCTTTGCCACCCCGGAACGTTTTGCCGGATTCGAACTGATCGCCGACTGGCCGGCGGACGTCTTGCAGGAGCATCCGCTCGACCGCTATTCCGCGCTGGTCGCGCTCACCCATGATCCGCGGATCGACGACCACCCGCTCGTCGCGGCACTGACGGCCGGCTGCTTCTATGTCGGCGCGCTCGGCAGTCGCAAGACGCATGCCAAGCGGCTGGAGCGGTTGGCAAATGAAGGTATGTCGGAAGCAGATCTGGCGCGCATCCATGCGCCGATCGGCTTCGATATCGGCGCGGCGAGCCCAGCCGAAATCGCTGTATCGATCCTCGCCGAAATCATCCAGGCACTGAGGCGGCCGGAAGGTGCAGGCCAGGGAAGGCGCGGGCTATGATTTTCGGCGATCTGCCACTGCGTGAAGCCCAGGGCGCCATCCTTGCGCATGCCGTCAGGCTGGCGGACCGGCAGTTTCCCAAGGGTCACGTGCTGACGGAGGTGGATCTCGATGCGCTCAGGTCGAGTGCTGTCGAAAGCGTCATTGCTGCACGCCTCGATCCCGGCGATCTTTCCGAGGATGAGGCCGCGGCAGCTTTGGCCGCTGCGATTGCGTCCGATCATCTGCGTTTTTCCGAGGCGGCGACGGGCCGGGTCAACATCTATGCCGGCGTCAACGGCCTGTTCACCGCGGACCGCGAGGTCATTGACCGGTTGAACCGCATCGACCCGGCGATGACGCTGGCCTGTCTGGCAGATCGGTCGGTGGTACAGGCCGGCGCCATGGTGGCGACATTCAAGATCATTCCGCTCGCCGTGCCGCGCGACAAGGTCGAGTGGGCAAAGGATATTCTCGGCTCCTCGCCGCCCTTCCAGGTCCAGCCCTTTGCCGCGCATTCGGTTTTCCTCGTGGCAACCGAGCTGCCATCGCTAAAGCCGTCGGTCATGGACAAGACGGCGCGGGTTCTGGCGCAGCGGCTTCAGCCGTCCGGCAGCCGCCTCATTCAGGAAGTGCGCGTGCCGCATGAGACTGCGCCGGTGGCAGAAGCGATCGAGACGGCGATGGCGGTGCCGGGGTATGCGCGCAAGCTCATCATCGTATTTGGCGCCTCGGCCGTGATCGATCCTGCGGATGTCATCCCGGCAGCGATCCGGCAGGCGGGCGGCGAGGTCATCCGGGTCGGCATGCCGGTCGATCCGGGCAATCTCCTGGTGCTCGGCCGGATCGGCGACGTGCCGGTGATCGGTGCGCCGGGCTGCGCCCGCAGCCCGAAGGAAAACGGTTTTGATTGGGTGATGGACAGAATCCTTGCCGGCGACATGCCGACATCAGATGATATCAGTGGTTTGGGCGTCGGAGGACTGCTGATGGAAATACAGACGAGGCCGCGGCCGCGTGAGACGGCGGAAAAGCCGCTGCAGCAGATTTCGGTTGCCGTCGTGCTGCTGGCAGCCGGTCGGGCGAGCCGCATGGGCGAGGGCGGGTCGCACAAGCTACTGGCGGAATTCGATGGCGTGCCGTTGATCCGCAGGGCAGCGGAAAATGCGCTGGCGAGCGGCGCGGGTTCTGTAACGGTGGTGACCGGCTATCGCGACAGCGAGATCGCTGCGGCGCTTGGGGCGCTGGAGATCAGTCTGACGCACAATCCAGACTATGCCGCGGGCATGGCGGGGTCGCTGATTGCCGGTTTTTCGACAGCCGAGGCACGGGCGGCGGATGGCGTGCTGGTCATGCTGGCCGATATGCCGCGCGTCACGGCCGACAGCCTGAAGCTCCTGATGGCTGCTTTCCGCGAGGCGAGCGGGAAGGCAATCGTCCGTGCGGTCTCGCAGGGCAAGCGTGGCAACCCGGTGATACTGCCGGTTTCGCTGCATGACGAGGTGATGCGGCTTGAGGGCGATGTCGGGGCGCGTCACATTATCGAGACATCGGGGCTGGCGGTGATCGATGTCGATATCGGTGATGCGGCACATCTCGATGTCGATACGCCGGAGGCGGTGCTTGCCGCCGGTGGGGTGCTGAAGGGGTAGCCAGAGGCGACGGCGTATTGATGAGAATGTCGCGCCATCGGCGATCTGCCCCTCATCTGCCTGCCGGCATCTTCTCCCCGTAGAATGGGGAGAAGGGACTTGCGGCGCCGTTCCCGTCCCTCTCAAACGTCTACCGAATGCGTTTCGCTGCGGCAAACTTGGAGCGGATTCCCTCGCCCCGTTTACGGGGAGAGGGTTAGGGTGAGGGGCAGCGTCAAACGCTGAAGCTTGTGAAAAGCTGCGCCAGGCACTGAAGCTGGTAAGCCTCAGCTCCGCGGCTTCAAATTCTCCGGATCGTAGATCGGCTTGTAGCCCACCCCAACCACTTCCACCGGATACGTCTCGGCGAAATACTCGACATTCAGCTTGCGGCCGACCTGGCAATGCGACCAGGGCAGATAAGCGAGCGCGATATTCTTGCCGACCGTCGGGCCGAAGGCGATCGAGGTCGTGTAGGAGCGGCGGCCGAGTTCGTCGACCAGGACATTGCTGGTCTCGGGATCGATCACCGGCAGTGAGCCGACCGGGTAGCGGGCGACGCCGTTCTTGTCGGTATTCTCGGTCATGACCAGGGTGCACAGCATGGCCGGCTGGTGATCGCGGGCCTTGTATTCGAGATGCTTGGCCTTGCCGCGGAAATCGACATCCTTGACCTTCGGACGCGCCAAATCGCTTTCGATCAGGTTGTACTGGGTCAGGAGGTCAGCGTTCTGCAGGCGCAGGCTCTTTTCCATGCGGCGGGAATTGGCATAGGTTTCGACGCCGAAGGCCATGACGCCGGTGGCGCGCAGTGCGTCCCAGACGGCGAGGCCGTCCTCGTATTTCATATGCAGTTCCCAGCCCTGTTCGCCGACATAGGAAATGCGGAAGGCGCTGACCGGCTTGCCGGCGATCTCGATCTGCTTGATCGCAGCGAAAGCGAAATTTTCGAGATCGAGGCCAGCCGGATCGGCAACGACCTTCTTCAGCGTGGCGCGGGCATTCGGACCCCAGATGCCGATGGTGATGTACTTCTCCGACACGTCGGTGACGGTAACGTCGAAACCCTTGTCCTCGGCGATGCGCTTGACATAGTGGAAGTCGCGCGGGCCGGCATCGGCGCCGTCGACGACGCGGATGCGGTCGGCCATGCGGAAGGCGGTGAAGTCGGCGCGGACCATGCCCTCGTCGTCGAGGAAGTGGGTATAGATGCCCTTGCCGATATTGGCATCACCGCCGATTTTCGCGGCGCAGAGCCATTCCAGCAGCTCGACATGGTCAGGACCTTCGACGTCGAACATGTAGAAATGGCTGAGGTTGACGATGCCGCAATCCTCGCTCATTGCCAGATGTTCGGCATTCGAGACGCGCCAGAAATGGCGGTTGTCCCATTCGTTTGCCCGCACCGGAACGCGGTTGCCGTATTTCTCCAGAAGGTGCTCGTTGGCGGCGTAGCCATGGGACCGTTCCCAGCCGCCAAGCTCCATGAAATGGCCGCCGAGCTCCTTCTCGCGCTCGTAGAAGGGCGAGCGCTTGGCATTGCGGCTGCTGGCATAGGGCTCGCGCGGATGCACGGCCGGGAAATAGATTTTTTGCGCGGCTTCGAAGCTGCGGCCGTGGATGAATTCTTCGGTCAGCTGGTGCGGGTAGAAGCGCGAATAATCGATGCTGTTATGGTCGATTTCGGTGCGGCCGTCGGTCATCCAGTCGGCGATCAGCTTGCCGTAGCCAGGGCCGTCCTTGACCCAGATGGCGACGCAATACCAGAGGCCGCGAACCTTCTGGCTCTCGCCGCAGGACGGGCCGCCGGCGGCGGAGACCTGCAGCAGGCCGTTGAAGGAATGGCCCTCGTTATAGCCGAGTTCGCCGAGGATCGGGGTCAGTTCCATTGCTCGTTCGAGAGGCTCGATGATCTGGTCCATTTCCAGGTCGCGCTGCGACGGCGACAGGCGGGATTCGTGCTTTTCGAGGATTTCGCGCGGATGGCAGAGGCGCGGATTGTTCGCCTCGTAATAACCCCATTCGATCTGGCCGCCTTCGGCCGTGGTCGGGTCGCCGGTGTCGCGCATATAGGCGGAGTTGCCCTGGTCGCGCAGCAGCGGATAGCCGATTTCCTTGCCGGTGCCGGCGAATTCGTTGAACGGACCGAAGAAGGTGAGCGGATGGTCGACCGGCATGACCGGCAGGTCTTCTCCGACCATGGCCGCGATCAGGCGGCCCCAGATGCCGGCGCAGACGATGACATGATCCGCCATGATCGTGCCGCGATGGGTGACGACGCCCTTGATATGGCCGTTCTCGACGATCAGTGATTGCGCCGCTGTGTTGGCGAAGACTTTCAGCTTGCCGGATTTCTCGGCCGTGTCGATCAGCTTGCCGGCGACCGTCTGCGAGCGTGGAATGACGAGGCCGGCATCGGGGTCGAACATGCCGCCCATGACCTGGTCCTGCTCGATCAGCGGGAAGAGCTTCTTGATTTCTTCCGGCGAGACGAGATGGGCGCGGGTGCCGAAAGCCTTGGCTGACGTCACCTTGCGCTTGATCTCTTCCATCCAGGTGTCGTCGCCGGTGCGGGCGACTTCGAGGCCGCCGACGCGAGCGTAGTGGCCCATCTTCTCATAGAAATCGATCGAATACTGGGTGGTCCAGACCGACAGGTAGTCGTGGCTGGTCGTGTAGCAGAAGTCGGAAGCGTGGGCGGTGGAGCCGATATCGGTCGGTATGCCTGATTTGTCGATGCCGACGATGTCGTCCCAGCCGCGTTCGATCAGGTGGTGGGCGATCGATGCGCCGACGATACCGCCCAGACCGATGATGACCACTTTCGCCTTCTGAGGAAATTCTGCCATTCTTGTAACCCCGTGTGATGTTGGCGACAATCTTAGGGCTTGCGACGTCGCAATTGAAGCCTGTCTGCGACATTCTCAAAAGGCTGCACGACGGGCGGCATTGCCGTCGTGCAAAACTGCGGTTTGTGTCTCGCGCATGGCCAGTGCCGCCGGCCGGTACTGGCATTCTCTTGCAAAATGTTGCATCCACGTCGGGGGATCGAGCAGGAGCAACTGATCCCGCCGATCGTCTGTCGGACTGCCAGGATGGGGAAGCGCATGTTTCATTCTCTCTACAGCCACGATTTCATTCGCATCATGGCTTATGTGCCGCGCGGCGCGGTCAGCGATCCCGCCTTTGCGGCAAACGAAGTGCTGGAGGGTGCTGCGAAAGGCGCTGCCGAACATGCAGCCCTGGTGCTCTTTCCCGAACTTACCCTGTCATCCTATTCGATAGACGATCTCCTGCTGCAGGATGTGTTGCTCGAAGAGGTCGAGCGGCAGATCGCCCGGATCGTCGATGCGTCGAAAAAGCTGTTTCCGGTGCTGGTGATTGGGGCGCCGCTCCGCGCGCTCGGCAGCCTCTTCAACACGGCGGTGATCATTCATCGCGGCGAAATCCTCGGTGTCGTGCCGAAAAGCTATCTGCCGAACTATCGCGAATTCTACGAGCGCCGGCATTTCAAGTCCGGGGCCGGAGTGACAGGCGAGATGATCGCGGTCGCCGGTCGTGACGTGCCGTTCGGCACGGACCTGATCTTCGCCTCGTCCGGCTCGGCAAAGTTCACCTTCCATGCCGAGATTTGCGAGGATTTCTGGGTGCCGATGCCGCCGTCGTCGCGGGCCGCCCTGGCCGGGGCCGAAATCCTGCTCAACCTGTCGGCCAGCAATATCACCATCGGCAAGGCCGAGACGCGCCGGCGGCTCTGCGAAAGCCAGTCGTCGCGGGCAATCGCGGCCTATGCCTATTCCGCTGCGGGACCGGGCGAATCGACGACCGACCTCGCTTGGGACGGCCAGGCCGAAATTTTCGAAATGGGCAATCAGCTTGCTTCGACCAATCGCTTTTCCTGGCAGCCGGAGGCGGCGATTGCCGATATCGACGTCGGACGCCTTCGCCAGGAGCGGATGCGGACCAACACTTTCGGCGATACCGTCAGCAACGAGATTGGCGCCGCGCCGGCTTTCCGGACAATGACCTTTGCGCTCGATGTGCCGTCCGAGCCGGTTGCTCTGCGGCGACCTATCGAACGCTTCCCCTATGTTCCGTCCGACCCGAAGCGGCTCGCCGAGGATTGCTACGAGGCCTACAATATCCAGGTCCAGGGCCTTGCCAAGCGGCTCAAGGCGACGGGCATGAAACATGCCGTCATTGGCGTGTCGGGCGGCCTCGATTCCACCCATGCGCTGATCGTTACGGCGCGCGCCATGGATCTGATCGGCCTCGATCGCTCCGGCATCCTTGCCTATACGCTTCCCGGCTTTGCGACTTCGGAAGGCACCAAGAGCAATGCCTGGGCGCTGATGCGCGCCATCGGCGCCACGGCGGAAGAGATCGATATCAAGCCCGCGGCGCGGCAGATGCTGGCCGATATGGGCCATCCCTTCGCCGAGGGCAAACCGGTCTACGACGTGACATTCGAAAACGTCCAGGCGGGGCTGAGGACCGACTATCTCTTCCGGCTGGCCAACCGGCACAACGCGCTGGTGGTCGGCACCGGCGACCTCTCCGAACTCGGCCTCGGCTGGTGCACCTTCGGCGTCGGCGATCACATGTCGCATTATAACGTCAACGGCTCGGTGTCGAAGACGCTGATCCAGCACCTGATCCGCTTCGTCGCGGCCTCCGGCGATTTCGATGAACGAACCGGCGAATTGCTGCGGATGATCCTGGCGACGGAGATTTCGCCTGAACTTGTGCCGGCGGAGCCGGGTCAGCAGATCCAGTCCACCCAGGCGATCGTCGGCCCCTATGCGCTGCAGGATTTCAATCTCTACTATCTGACGCGCTTCGGTTTCCGGCCATCGAAGATCGCCTTCCTTGCGCTTGCCGCCTGGCGGGATATCAACGAGGGCAATTGGCCGTCGGGCCTGCCGGAAAGCGACTACAGGGCTTATACCTTGGCCGAGATCAAGCATTGGCTCGGCCTGTTCCTCCGGCGCTTCTTTGCCAACCAGTTCAAGCGCTCGACGCTACCCAATGGCCCGAAGATCACTTCGGGCGGCTCGCTTTCGCCGCGTGGCGACTGGCGGATGCCGTCGGATGCAAGTGCGGCGCTGTGGCTGAAGGAGCTCGCCGAGAATGTGCCGGATGCGTGAGCAAGAGGTCTGATGTGGCCCTTTAAGCAGTTTAACCGCGCTTGCAGACTTTGGCGGCGCGAAGCGCCGGGCGAATTGTAGCAGCCGTCACGTCTCGCCGAGGGTTGACCTCGGGCGCGAACCGTTCATTTATGCCTCACCGCGTCTCCCGGTTTGATCAGGGAGGCGCCAAGCAGGCAGTGGAGGAGAATGCGAATGTCGAAGAAGGCATTGATCGCCTGGGGCGGCTGGGAAGGCCACACACCGGAACGCAGCGCCGGTATCGTCCGGAACATGCTGGAAAGGCACGGATTCGCGGTGGCGCTCAGCCAAGGGACGGCGCTGTTCGCTAACCCCGAGCTTACAAGCTACGACCTGATCGTGCCGATGATCACCATGTCGACGATCGAAAAGCCGGAACTGCAGAATCTTACCGCAGCGGTGCGTAGCGGTTCGGGCCTGGCCGGCTTTCACGGCACGATGGGCGACAGTTTCCGCAACGAGCCGGATTATCAGTTCATAACCGGCGGGCAATGGGTCGCCCATCCCGGCAATATTATCGATTATCGCGTCCATGTGACCAGGCCGGACGATCCGGTGATGCAGGGCATCGGCGATTTCGATTACCACTCCGAGCAGTATTACATGCACACCGACCCGAGCAACGAGGTGCTGGCGACCACGACCTTCACCGACGAGCATTTCCCCGGCATCGGCGGCGTGGTGATGCCGGTGGTGTGGAAGCGGAAATATGGCGAGGGCCGCGTGTTCTACAGCGCGCTCGGCCATACCGCCGATGAGTTCGCGGTGCCGCAGATGGCGATGCTGTTCGAGCGCGGCCTGCTCTGGGCTGCGAGAGACTGAGGCCGGCGGAGATTATTTGCCCGGCGTCTGGACCATGGAGTCCTTGGGGCGAAGACGGTTTTCCCGCAGCAGCAGCCAGATGCCTGGGATCATCGGCACCCAGAAGGTCAGCCCGCGGACGATCAGCGTGGCCGCGAGCGCGCCTTCGGTGCTGGCACCGAGCGCGTGCAGCATGGCGGTGGATGTTGCCTCAAAAGTTCCCAGCCCGAGCGGGATCGGCGCCACGGTCGCCACCACGGAAGCGAGCATGAAGCTCGAATAGGCGTTGGCGAAGGTCACGGGCGCGCCGACGCCATGCGAGATGCAATAGAGCGTGCCGGCATCCAGCAGGAAGACCGCGGCCTGCAGCAGGATGGTTTCGCCGATGACGCGGGTGTTGCGGGTGAATTCCATTTTCACCTGCTCCATCAAATGCGGCAGGCGATCGATGAACGACCATTTGAGCATGAATTTCGGCAGCAGCTTGTGTCCAGACCATGCGGTCATCAGGATCAGCCCGCCGACAAAGCTGATCATCAACACGAAAGCGATGAAGGTCGCCAGCCAGACGCCGGTGAGATCGCCGTGCAGCCAGAGCAGGCCGAAGGCGACCAGTCCGGTGATCAGATAGGCCGAATAGTAGGAAACCGCGCCGATCAGCAGTGCCGCCGTGCCGACCGAGGAGGGAACACCGCGCAGGGAAAGCCCGCGAACGACCACAAGCGTGCCGCTCAGGCCGCCGGTCGGCAGCGCCTGATTGACGAAGAGCTCGATTACCGAGAGGCGGAACAGGGCGGAAAAGCGGTAATGCACTTTCGAATTGGCCAGCGCCAGCGACCATGTGGCGGCGACACAGATATAGGTCCCGACCTGAAGCGCAATGGCCGGCAGCAGCCAGGCGAGCTTTGTCGCGTAGACGGCCTTGAGGAAGGCTTTGATATCGCCGAAATGCAGGGTCAGCGCCACAAGCGCGCCGAGCGCGGCCAGCCCGATCGTCCAGCCGACGATCATGCTGGGCACGGAGACCTTCAGGCCGGTGCCTTCGGTGACGTCGGAGAGGTAGGAGTGCGAGGTGCTGCCGTGTCTTATATCGTCAGCCAAACTGAAGCTCCCCGCTCGAAATCGGCCCTTTGATGGGCTCGGACGTCAACGCGGCACTATCGAAAATATCAGCATGAATCAAGGGTGCTCGATGCGCCCGGGTCGTGGATAGCTAAACGGACCGCCCATGGCGGCCCGTCACACGCGTCCATAAGTGATTGTTCGGCGCGTCGCGCCGAAAATGGTCAGGCCTGCGGCTGCTTGGTCTTGCGCAGGTAGGGCAGGATGGTGTCGTAGGAGCCGAAGCGCTTGACCGCGTCCTCGTTCGACACGGCCGCGGTGATGATCACGTCTTCGCCCTGCTTCCAGTTGGCCGGCGTCGCCACCTGGTGCTTGGCGGTCAGCTGCATGGAATCGACGGCGCGGAGAATCTCATCGAAATTGCGGCCGGTGGTCATCGGATAAGTCAGCATCAGCTTGATTTTCTTGTCGGGGCCGATGACGTAGACGGAGCGGACCGTGGCATTGTCGGCCGGCGTGCGGCCTTCCGATGTCTCGCCCGCTTCGGCCGGCAGCATGTCGTAGAGCTTGGCGACCTGCAGGTCCTTGTCGCCGATCAACGGATAGCCGACATCGAAGCCCGTCGCGACCTTGATGTCCTGCTGCCACTTGTCATGGCTGGTCACCGGATCGACGGAAATGCCGATGATCTTGACGCCGCGCTTGCGGAATTCGCCCTCGAGGCCGGCCATAGTGCCAAGCTCGGTGGTGCAGACCGGGGTGAAATTCTTCGGGTGGGAGAACAATATGGCCCAGCCGTCGCCGATCCAGTCGTGAAAATGGATCGTACCCTGGGTGGTTTCGGCGGTGAAATCGGGGGCGGTCTGATTGATGCGTAGCGTCATGGTCCGAACTCCGTGTGAGGCTGGGGTAGTTCACAGACTAGTTAAACGGCCGTTTATATCGAGGCAAGTCTTTCCGATGACGAGCAACTGTCGGAATAGAATTGCGCGACCCCGATCCTAATAGAAAATTCTGTGGCGGGATATGGCTTTATACCACATCCCGCCAGCACGATGGCCGTCAGGCGGCGACAGCCGTTTCGAGCGTCGGATAGTCATTATAGCCCGTCGCATCGCTGGTGTAGATCGTCGCGCCGTTGAGCGGGTTGAGTTCGGCGCCCTGCCGGAAGCGCTCGACGAGATCAGGATTGGCGATATAGAGCCGGCCGAAGGCGGCGGCATCCGCCGAGCCATTCTCGACCGCCTGCTCGGCAATCTCCTTGGTCAGGCCATCATTGACGATATAAGCGCCCTTGAACTTTTCACGCACAGCAGGACCGATCAGCGCACGATCGCCGACAAGCGCTTCGCGGGCGAAGATGAAGGCGATATGACGGGCGTTAAGCTGCTCGGCGACATAGGTGAACAGCGCGACTGGATCGGAATCCTGCATGTCGTAGGAGCTCGACATCAGGTTGAGATGCACGCCGACGCGGTCGGCCGGCCAGACGGTCAACACCGCATCGAGCGCTTCGAGCAGCAAGCGGGCGCGGTTTTCGATCGAGCCGCCATAACGGTCGGTGCGCTTGTTGGAGCCGTCGTGCAGGAACTGGTCGAAGAGATAGCCATTGGCGGAATGCAGTTCGACGGCGTCGAAGCCGGCGCGCTTGGCATTCTCGGCGCCCTTGCGGAAATCTTCGACAATGCCGGCGATCTCGTCGGTTTCGAGCGCGCGCGGTACTTCATAGGGCTTGGGTGGGCGGACGGTGCTGACATTGCCGTTGATGGCAATCGCGCTCGGGGCAACCGGCTGGCGGCCATCAAGATAGAGCGGGTCGGAGACACGGCCGACATGCCAGAGCTGCGAGACGATGCGACCGCCTGCGCCATGCACCGCCTTGACGACATGGGCCCAGCCGTCGACCTGCTTGTCCGACCAGAGGCCGGGCGTGTTGGGATAGCCGACGCCCATCGGCGTGACTGAGGTGGCTTCGGTGAGGATCAGGCCGGCATCGGCGCGGGAGGCATAGTGTTCGGCCTGCATCGGGCCGACGGCGCGCTCGTCAAAGGCGCGCATGCGGGTGAGCGGCGCCATGACGATGCGGTTGGGCAGATGCAGCGCACCGATCTGAATAGGATCGAACAAAGTTGGCATAGCAGTCCCTTTCTGTGGTTGGGGTTCGCTTGGGAGGAGGGTGGTTCGGGGTAGCGCCGAGGCGGCGCTGGCGGGTAATCAGTCGGAAGGCTTGTCTTCCGGACATGATGTCGCGACACGATGCTTGCAGTCGCAATCGGGTAGGGCGTGCTTGTTGCCCCAGGCAATGAAGGCTTCGAGCACCGGCCGGAAATCGTGGCCTGCATCGGTGAGGATATATTCGAAGCGGGGCGGCCGGTCGTTGTACTGACGGCGCTCGAACATGCCTTCCCCGACCAGCTGGTTGAGCCGGCGTGTCAGCGTGTTGGTGCCGATGCCGAGATTCTTCTGGAACTCGTCGAAACGGGTCTTGCCGCGATAGGCATCACGCAGGATCAGAATACTCCACCATTCGCCGACCTTGTCCAGGCTGCGGGCGATCGGGCATGCCATGTCCTCGAAGCTCTTGTGATCCATCGTGGCGTTCCCGGGTGGGATAGGTTGCTTCCGTTATGGAAGTAGGTAGGGAGGTCACTTCCACGATGCAAGTCACGATCTTGTGCATTGCGAAAATTTTTGACGGAGCACCCTTTCGTGAGCCATCTGATCGACGGATGTCGTCGTAGCGAACCTTCCTTGCCATCTGATGGCTTGCTTCTCGATCGCCTATGTCGTCATCTCCGGGTGAATTTCGTTGCGTGGAAGTTCGCGCGGCGGGACGGGACCGCGTCAGGCGTTCGAGAGGCTGAAGACGATCATGCACTATTTCAGTACGGAAGACGGAACCAGGCTCGCCTATCGGGATGAGGGACAGGGCGTGCCGATCCTGGCGCTCGCCGGCCTGACCCGCGATGCGCGGGATTTCGACTATCTGCAGCCGCATCTCACCGGCATACGGCTCATCCGTCTCGACAGCCGGGGCAGGGGCGCCTCGAACTGGGCAGATCCGGCCACCTATACTGTGGCGCAGGAGACCAAGGATGTCCTGGCGCTGCTCGATCATCTCGGCCTCGCATCCGTTGCCATCATCGGCAGCTCGCGCGGCGGGCTCATCGGCATGGTTATCGCGGCCACCGCGAAGCAGCGCCTGATTGGGCTTTGCCTCAATGATGTGGGTCCGGAGCTCGATCGGAACGGCCTCGAACGGATTGGCGCCTATGTCGGCATACGCCCAATCGGCCTCATGCCGGAAGCCGCCGCCGAGCAGCTTGCGTTGGCGTCGTCGGGCTTCGACAATGTTCCGATGTCGCGCTGGCAAGAAGAGGCGGATCGCCGCTTTGTCGCCAAGGTCGATGGCGTCGACCTGACCTATGACCCGGCATTGCGGGATGTCTTCGTCGCGTCGATGGCAGCTCCCCCTGTCGATCTCTGGCCGTTGTTCGACGCCTGCGTAGGTCTGCCGCTAGCTTTGATCCGCGGCGCCAATTCCGACCTGCTCGCGGCCGGGACGGCGCGGCAGATGCGCGAGCGGCGGCCCGACATGCTGTTTGCCGATGTTCCGGACCGGGCGCATATTCCGTTTCTCGACGAACCGGAGGCGCTCGCTTGTATCCACAGCTGGATCGGCCTTTTACCCTCATCTGGAGGCTTGTCGCAGAGCCAGGACGTGGAGGTTTAGGCCGCTATCCCAGAAACAGAAAATCGCCCTTGCCGAGGTCGTGGATATCGACGTGCTTGAAGACCAGCACGTCGCCATGGCCCGCGTCGAACCACGTGTCCTTGCCATGAGCCTCCAGCAAGTGCTGGACAGAATTGAAGCTTTTGACGCTGTCGAAACCGAAGAGCTCGACGACGTCGTGGCCTTTGCCGCCGGCGGTAAAATCGGTGATAGTATCCGTGTCGTCGCCCTTGCCGAAGATAAACGTATCCTTGCCGCCGTTGCCGGTCAGCTGGTCGTTTCCCGCATTGCCGTTGAAAAGATCTGCGAAATCGCTGCCGTAGAGTTTATCGGCCCCGCGGTCACCGATGAAACTGAGATGGGCGCCGCCGAAGCGGCCCGAGAGTGCGAGCACGAGGTTGTTGGGCGTCAACCAGGCCGCCGAGTCGACCGCGGCCCCGCCATAGGTGTTCAGCTGATCTGCCGATACGGTGAAGGTGCCGAGCTTGGTTCCGCCGCCGAGGCCGTCGTCAGCGAAGAGCGTCGCGCTGGTGACGATTCCGCTCCAATCGAACCCGAGGCTTTGGTTGAAGTCGGATCCCTGGAAAACGATCGAATAATCCTGGCCTTTGTAGGTAAATTCGATGTCCGCCGTTGTTTCGGCGGGGTTGGCAAAGTGCGGCGCCACCAAAAGCATGCTGGGAAAAAAGAAACGCGTGTCGAGCCCGTCTTTGGATGCTTCAAACGTGATCTGCGTCGTCATTGCCGCCTCCCGGTGAAGATGTATGGAGGCTACTGAAAATCTTAACTTAAGCAATGCTTAAAATAACGCCCCGCGATGGCGATGAACGCGCAGCATGAGGCAGCGGCGAATGCATCGCACCCGCCGCCGCCAAGCTTTCACCCGCGATTTTTCTTCTTCCGCCAAGGCGCATCCTTCTGCCAGTCGCCGGCCATGATCGAGCCGAACGGGATGACCTCATCGACCACTTCGGCAAGGCCGAATTCGTCGATCTGGGCACGCACCGCCGCGGCGTTCTTGTAGGCCGTGGGCAGTTCCGACACGTCGGGCACGCCGGTGAAGAAGCGCACGTCGAGACCCTGCGTTTCCCGCGCCATGATCGCAGCGATGTTGTTGTCGCTGAGCCCACGGCTGTCGGCGCCGAATTCCGCCGCAAGCCGGCGGATATGGCCGGTTCGCGAAAAATTCCGGCCGGCACCGTGTGGCGAGAAGCCCAGGCCATGGGCGGTGTCGCGGCCACGCACGATCAGGATCGGTTCCGCCATGTTGAGCGGAATGATCGTCAGATCGGTCGCGTCTTCGGCCCAGCCGTCGAACGCGGGTGTCGCACCCTTGCCGTGGTAGAACAGCCCATCCGACTTGCGGAAGACGAAGTTGTGTTCGTTCCAGAAGCGGTCGGACACTTTCGCGCTGAGGCTCTCCGCCGTCATGTCGTGGATGGCGAAGTGGTTTTCCTTCGTCCACTGGCGGATCGCCTGCAGTGCCGCCCAATAGGTTTCGCCCTCCTCGGTGTCTGCCGGGATCCAGGCATTGTCGCGCAGGGTTTCCGGCGACAGCAATTCGCGGAACTTGTTGGCGACCTTCGTGCCGCGATCGTAGAGCCGGGCGCCGGGCGCACGCGATCCATGATGCGTGACGAGTGCCGTCTCGCCGGTCGACTTCATCTGGCCGACATAGGCGAAATGGTTGCCGTCGCCCTGGGTGGCGAAGTGCTCGATGCTGGTCCAGATTATGTCCTTGAGGTAGCGGTTTTCCTGGAACGCCGTCAGCATCTCGGTCGAGGGCCGCAGCTGCGCACCGCGCGGCCGGCCGCCGGGACCGAAATGCGTCACCCTGTGCACGGCGTCGAGCAGCGCCGCGGGCTCGGTCCCCGGAAAGATCGAGATCGCCATGGAGCAGCAGATATCGGCCGAATGCATGCCCGGATGGATGGCTTCCGATGCCACCACGCCGCCCACAGGGATCGTGCCGATCGGGCCGGATGGGCAGGCATCGGGCATGATCGCCGCGGCTTTGACCATCGGCGTGCGCGTCAGCGCCCGCATGGTCGCGGTGACGTTTTCGACATTCTGCTGCTCGTGCTCGTTTTCGGCGCGGATGTTGACATGGATCGGCACGTCGCCGGCATGCTGGAGCGGCAGCGTCGGCGCGGGCTGATAGGCGCGTGCCGTGTCGAGCGCATCCGCATTCGAACCGCCGTCACCAAGCACCTTGTTAGCAGCCTCCAATGCCGGGCGGAACCACTTGCCCTGGGGCATGCCGGCATTTATGAGATCCTGTCCGCTCATTACCTCGATCATCTTCTTTTCTGCTTTTGCAGTCCTTCTGTTCTGTTGCACCCTAAGCCCGGGCGACGAGGATTTATCCGAGACCAACGCACCGCACGCATTCCGCTTTCGCGGCGCTATGCGGCCCCTGTAGTCCAACGGACGGCATTCGCCCGGTATTCTCCATTCTCCACCAAACCCGGCGACGACGGGTGACAGGACGGTTTCCTGAGCTACGCATTCCCTGGTCGGGAACCGGGATGTGTCGAACATCCGCCTCTCCCTTGCGGGAGCGCTCTATCCTGTAGTCCTGCCGGCATTCGCCGGGGGTATTCCATAATCTCAGCCTCGGCGACGAGGCGGGACCGGACGCTTTTACTTGGCCACGCATCCGACAGGATCGGATGCGGGGTGACTTGAACACCCGTCTCCCCAGCAGGGCGTGGGGCGCCTTACCTGTAGTCCGATCGGCATTCGCCGAGATAGTCTTTGGCAGCGGCGACGAGAATGGACGAAACAGGATGGCCCCGCTCATGCCAGAGAGCGCCGCCAAGGGGAGGAGTCGAACCTCGCCAGGCCATCCACGGTGGGCTGTAGTTTCGTCCGGCATTCGCCGCTAAGAGGTCATGGCGACGAGAATTGTCGGAAACATTTGCTTCTGCTCTACCGTCTGAGCTACGGGTCCGATTGGCGGCCCCGGCGGGAGTCGAACCCGCGACCTGAAGGGTGGATGTAGTTTCCGGCGCATTCGCCATGCGTATTCACAATTCTCCTTCTCTATAGTCGCTTCACGGCGACGAGGTTTCAAGGAAACATCTCCCGCTACCATTTTAATATGGTGCCTTATGACAGCACCATGCAGGATTCGAACCTGCCGCGGCTATGGAGTTTCCTTGGCATTCGCCATGCGTATTCAAATTCACGAGACCCCGGCAACGAGGTTTGGAGAAACGTCCCGCTCTATCCACTGAGCTACGGGCCCATATCGCAAGACATGGCGGGCCCGACGGGATTCGAACCCGCGACCTGGGGATTAACAGTCCTGTAGTTTCTCCGGCATTTGCCGAGGTCGTCCCCGCGCCGTTCACGACACGGCGCGGGGCTTTGGCTCTTTGTTTTTACGCAATTCCGGACGCAAAACCGCGCAACACTTTTGCTGGAATTGCTTTAGAATTCGACCGCCTCGATCGTCTTCACCCAGTGATCGGCGCCGTTCCTGCCCGCGGCAAAATCGGCGATCGTGGCGAAGACGGCATCCGAGAAGCCGCCGACATTGAGCACATCCGGACCCGCCGCTGCCGGCGTGGTCGCGTAGGGCTGTATATCGAGGCAGACGAGCCGCGCCTCAGGATTGAGCCGCTTGATGCGAGCCCATTCCATCATCATGGCCGTCGCCTGGCTCTGTCCGCGCGCATCCATCCAGGACTGGTTGTCCGAGATGAACACGACGAGATCGACCTTGGCGCGTTCGTCCGCCAGCTTTTTCAGCGGCGCGGAGCAATTGGTTCCGCCGCCGCCGATGCTGGCGAGCCGTGCCGCATTGGTCATCACCGTGTCGCGCCGGTTGAGATCGACGCGAACCACGTCGTTCTCAAACGGCAGGATCCTGGCGTCCGGGCTACGCCGCAGCATGGAAGCGGTCATCAGGCCGGCGACGTCGATGCAACGCACTGCGGATGTCGCGCCGCGGCGGTGACCGGTGATCGGCGAGCTCATCGAACCCGACACGTCGGGGCAGAGGACCACGCGTCCCAGCACCTTCGGCACGTTGCCGATGGCGACTTCCATCGCATCCTGCAACGCATACTTGACGCACGCGGGCACGGTGGCATCCGTCATCGTCCACGCCACCATCAGCTGGTAGGGGAAGACGCGGGCCTTGCGGATTTCCTCCGCATCGGCAAGCCGTGCCGCGACCATCTCGGCCATGCCGTCGACCTCGAACACGCCGTTGCGGGCAAAGGTGTTGAGGTTCTGGCGCAGCATCTGCCAGCCGCCCTTGCGGGCGATCTCGACCCAGTGCTCCCGCGTCAGCGGCAGCGAGGTCAAGAGCTGGAACGGCACGTCCGGCACGGACAGCGACTGGTCGCGCTTGAACGCCTCGAACGCCTTCACCAGATCCGGCAGAGCGGCATGATCATGCGGCCGGCCGATCGCCCAGGCATA
This sequence comes from Rhizobium sp. P2_G2, assembly GCF_056403555.1. Taxonomy (NCBI): domain Bacteria; kingdom Pseudomonadati; phylum Pseudomonadota; class Alphaproteobacteria; order Hyphomicrobiales; family Rhizobiaceae; genus Rhizobium; species Rhizobium sp. P2_G2. Next base: position 126,842 of record NZ_JBFUFF010000004.1, on the reverse strand, counting down.
GAGCGCGCGGCGCTCTTCGCTTGCGGGCTTCGGATGGACCATCTTGATCACGTCGGCGAGCGACGGGTCGTTGCCGACCATGGCACGCAGGATCTGTTCGGTGCTGGCGCGCTCGAGCCAGGCCTGGATCATCTTCTTCGGACGCGTTCCGAGCGACTTGCGGCCGGCGGCGCCGGAGCGCATCACGGCCACGAAACCGCGCAGCATCTTGCCGCTCTTGACCACGCGCGGAAAGGCACGGGCAAAGGCGTCGCTCTCAAGACCGGAGAGGATGGCGAGCAGCGTCACCGGCATATCCTTCATATGCCCGCTTTCGGCGGCATGGATCGCCACCTTGGCGAGGAATTCCGGCTCGACCTCGAGCGCCAGCGCCTTGACCGCTTCCAACTGTTCGGCGCCATCGGCGTAGAACGTGTGGTTGAACGTTCCGGTCACGGCATATTGCGCCAGCGCCTCGCGCGGACCCATCTTGTAGGACGCAGCGCCTTCGCGGTTCTTCGCATCGGTTCCCGGCAGCAGCTTGCCGATATAGCTTTTGAAGATTGCCTTGTTCACCATGGCACCACCTCTTCGGTTGTTGTGCCAGATACATTGCGAGCGGCGTGCCAGTTTTGCGGAATCAAGCTGAAAATCCCAAATAAAAGTATTAAACTATTGATTTAGAACATGAAAAATTTTCTGACCAAAATGATGGCAAAAACTGCTCGTCGGCGAGAGGCGAATATCTATAGCCACGCGTATAACGATTTATAGAAACTTATAAGATGAAGTGGCAGGTCGCCATTGGCATCCTCGGCGCGACGCTGGATCAGGACAAGAGCGGAGGATTGATGGAACTGCTGCCCGCCGAATGTCGGTCTCTGCCAGCAGCCCGCCCCGTCCGTCAGCCGGGCGGGGTGGGCTCTCATCGTCTGGATATGGATCAGAGCGCCAATGGCGCCGTCTTGGTGGTCATGCAACTGACGCACAAGCCTTGACTTACGCAAAAGCCAGGCTTTCCGCGGCCTTGGTAGACCTTCGAGCTTCGATGCCCATAGCGCAGCGCGTATCAGTGGAGGTATCCCGCCTCCCTCCTGATCCGCTTCATGGCATCGCTTGGATCGATCCTTTCAGCGTCTGTCGTCCCGTTCGTGTGCCGGACCGTGACCAGGATCGATTGTGACAGATCAAAGCCTTGCACGTTGATGAACTGGCCATCGGAGCCCACGATCGTGTAAATACGCAAGGGAGCCGTACCGTCCGACGTTCTGCCCTCCTGTTTATATTGGGGTATCACGGTACTCATGGGGCAATCCGTCGATGTTTCGTCAGCGCTGCATTTCACTGATCGTTGGGCGGCGATTTCGTCCATCAAATGGATGAATTCGCCGTAATCGCTTGCCCTTTTGTTTTCAGCCTTGATCCTTTTGTATTCACCGATCGTGATCGCTTTGATCAGGCCAATACCGACAGTTCTGATAAGCCATTCCATCGCAGTCTCCTTACGTTGAACGCCAATTCTCGAACAGTGAAAGTCAATCGCGCGCGTTTCGTGCAGTCATCGGCGAGCGATCAACGATCCGTGGCGGCTTCCGGCGATATCGAAAATCCATCCGGTGCGAGATCGGCACGGACCGATCGACGCCGCAAAGATGCGTGATCGACAGCGTTGGACCGGCCATGTGCAACAAAGAGATCATCGGGCACGGTGTTCGTCACGGATCTCACAGCAGGACGAGTGAGTTCGCAGTCGTATTCAGTCACAAAAAATTGAGGGAGAGTTCAGAGATAAAGAGCGGCGGGTTTTGGTGTCTCATATCTTGAATTTCCGCACCCATTTCGGCGGGCATCTCATGCCTCGACGCATTCAATGGCAAAAGGTGCGGGGATTCGCGCTTACGGATATTGAGCCCGCGGACGGCTGCACCTGGCGCAACCGCAGGCCAAGATGGCGGCAAGAATCCGCTTGTCGGCGAGGGGCGAGCATCTATAGTCCGCCGGATAGCAGTTTATAGGAAATTATAAAATGAAGCGGCGGGTCGTCATCAGCATTCTCGGCACGACGCTGGATCAGGGAAAGACCGAGGATCGCTGGCACCGCTGGCGGCCGAATGTCGGTCTCTGCCAGCAGCCCGGCCTGTTCATCGACCGGCTGGAGATCGTTCGCGACAATCGCGCAGCACCGCTGGGCAAACGCATCGTCAGCGATATCGAAATCGTCTCGCCGGCAACGATCGTGCGCGAGAATGTCATCGACCTGCGCGATCCCTGGGACTTTTCCGAGGTCTATACCAAGCTCCGCGATTTCGCCCGTGCCTATGTTTTCGATCCCGATACCGAGGACTATCTGGTCAACATCACCACCGGCACGCATGTGGCGCAGATCTGCTGGTTCCTGCTCACCGAGGCGCGCATCATCCCCGGCCGGCTCTTGCAGCTGTCGCCGCCGCGCGACCGCGAGCCGGACCAGGATTTCGCCGGCACCCATAAGATCATCGATCTCGACCTGTCGCGCTATGACGAGATCGCCACGCGTTTCGCCTCCGAGCGCGCCAGCGCCACCAGTTTCCTGAAATCCGGCATTTCCACCCGCAACCCCGCCTTCAACCGCATGATCGATGAGATCGAACGCGTGGTGATCCGCTCGACCGCGCCGGTGCTGCTGACCGGGCCGACCGGCGCGGGCAAATCGCAACTGGCAAGGCGGATTTTCGAGCTGAAGAAGTCGGAACGCAAGGTGACGGGCCAGTTCGTCGAGATCAACTGCGCCACCCTGCGCGGCGACCAGGCGATGTCGGCTCTGTTCGGCCATGTGAAGGGCGCGTTCACCGGCGCCTCGGGCGAGCGCGCCGGTTTGCTGAAATCGGCCGACAAGGGCGTGCTCTTCCTCGACGAGATCGGCGAGCTCGGGCTCGACGAACAGGCCATGTGCCTGCGCGCCATCGAGGAGAAGCGTTTTCTCCCCGTCGGTGCCGATCGCGAGACATCGGCCGATTTCCAGCTGATCGCCGGCACCAATCGCGATCTCGGCGAAGCGGTGCAGGCCGGCCGCTTCCGCGAAGACCTTTATGCTCGCCTCAATCTCTGGACCTTCCGGCTGCCGGCCCTGAAGGATCGCAAGGAGGACATCGAGCCCAATCTAGACTTCGAACTGCGCCGTTTCCTCGAGCGGGAAGGCCAGAACGTCACCTTCAACAAGGAAGCACGCGACCGCTACCTCGCCTTCGCCACCGGCCCGGACGCCGCCTGGAGCGCCAATTTCCGCGACCTCTCCGCCTCGGTGACCCGCATGGCGACACTGGCGCCGCAGGGGCGAATTACGACGGAGGTGGTGGATGGGGAGATTGGGCGGCTCAAGGCATTTTGGCATGGTTCGCAGAGAGACGAGGGAGCGGGGCTGCTGACGGATGTGCTTGGGGAAACGTCTGCGGCATCGCTCGACCGGTTTGATGCCGTTCAGCTCGCAGATGTCGTTCGCGTCTGCCGTGCCCAGCCTTCGGCCAGTGCTGCGGGCCGGGCGCTGTTTGCGAGCTCGCGGCTGGATAAGAAGAGCAGCAATGATGCCGACCGGCTGGTGAAATACCTAGCGAGGTTTGGGTTGCGGTTCGAGGATATTCAGGTGAGGACGGATTTGGGATGAGCTGCGCAGACCAAGTCAATCTGATGAGCGCAATTGCGCATGGGTACACGGCCCCAAGGATGAAGATGGAAGGAGCCGTGAGGTAGGCGACACGCCCTGGAATTCAGCAATCACTCCGCAGCGACGAGCGTCGGGATACCGGACACATCGACCTCACGTTCGGCGTTCCAGGTATCATAAGCCGCCTGCATCCTGATCCAAACAGCCGGGCCATTGCCAAACATCTTTCCGAGCCTGACCGCAACCGCTGCACTCACGGGCCGTTGCTCGTTGAGAATTTCATAGAGGTGCTGGCGGGAGATCCCCAGCAGCCTGGCAATTTCAGCCTTGGGCTTTCCGATGGCGGGAAGCACATCATCGCGAAGCAACGCGCCGGGATGAGTGGGGCATCTATTGGGATCACGCTTCGCAGGATACGATGTCATTTGATGCTCCTAATGATATTGCTCAAAATCAACGTCATATGCGTTGCCATTGCTGAATTCGAACGTGATGCACCAGGGACCGTTGACATGGACGGTGTATCTGGTCGGGTTAAAGCCCGTAAGCTGATGATAGTTGAAACCGGGAATATTCATGTCCTCGGCTTTCGTTGCCACATCGAGCGCATCGCAAAGCTGCTGACGCGGAATACTGAGCAGGGCGGAGATCTCTGTCTTACTCTTACCAGTGGCGGGGATAGTATCCGCCAACAAGGCGCCGCGACGCGACGGGCAGCGATTGACCGGCCGCTGTCGGGCCATGATGTCTTCCATTGGTAAAATATCTCCGATCTATCAGCCGCCTGGTGGTGCACCGGAACTAGTGAAACCTTTCAAGACACGAACTGCTCTTCCGCAAGCCGCCGGGCGCTAGATTGCGCGCTTGCTAATGTTGCGCCATCCCAAGAGCACTCAAGCAACTTCTGCTGCCCGCCTTTGGATACGCTGATGCTCACATGATCGGGCCGAATTCTGGTGGAACTCCAGTCGAACACGTATCGATCATCGGTCACCATGCCGGCGAACATCTCGTTGAGGTGACGCTCAACAGTTCGTCCCACTGGTTCCCAACTATGATCAGTGACCAGCGCGGCGACGAAGCAGTCGAAATGCTCTGCATCGAAAACCACGGACTTCCGATTGAGGCACGACCATTCCACAGAGTGCAACGTCCTCTGAACGTTAACGACAAGATCATCGCATCCCAACACCCCGCAGCCACAGCGGCCTATGGTCAGGTGGCTTCGATGCACACTGGTAAGCTCTCTGACCAGGTCAGGTGGATCGAGCCCCAAGTGACCCATTTCTATCCAGTCTATGCCGTCAACGAACAATCTCACCTCATAGGTGTCGTCGTCCGGATTAGGAAGGATTTGGTACGATAGGTTGCTCATGGTGAGGTGACACTACTTCTCCATCTCGATACCGGCAATGGTGATGCAGGGCCACTGTGCGTGTTCCACCCGGAAAGCTCACGAAGCTGGGGCCCACAACGAGGCACGATCGGCGGTACGCGTCAGTCTTTAAGGCATTGAAAATATTGACATTCTGGAAGATGGCTGGGGAACCTGGATTCGAACCAAGATTAACGGAGTCAGAGTCCGTCGTTCTACCATTGAACTATTCCCCAACGGCCGCCTGAGGCGGCGTGGACGATGCGGGGAGGGCAAGCTTTGCCGGTCTGTCCTGGTGAGACAGTCTCTCTGCGTCGTGGGCGCCTTCTAGCATATTTGCGCTTCTGATCAAGAGAGAAAATCGTGATGGAATATTGAATGTGGTTTTCGGGCTTTTGGCGGAACTTTTAGCGCGGACGTGGTGTTGTTGGCTTGGCGGGAGTGCCGCCGGATCGGGAATTACGTCGATGGACACGTCCTTTGTCGTCATCAATCTCTCAAGCTGCATCGTGGCTGTGCTGATCCTGCTCGCGGGATTTGCCCACTGAATTCGGGTCGGTCCTGATCGCGGTTGCACCGGCCGTGGACCGGCAAGAACCGTAAAGATTTCAATCCGGGCCGAAAAAGAATTTGGCGATTTCATGTCAAGCTGTTACATTCGCGCCAACATTGAACAATGAGGCGCCTGCTGCGGCCTTTCGGTCTTGCGCGGCGTGATGGATCAAAAACGTGAGTGACCCCGAATCCGGCGTAAAGCCGACCGTTCCGGGGGCGTCTGAAGCAGGGCAAAAGCAGGGATCGCAGCGATCCCGGCGTGGTAAACGGAAGCGCAGGAAGGCGGTTGCCGCTGCGTCTCCGCCTGTGAGTTCCAGCCCGGAATCCCATTCCGGCGGATCGGTGCCCCGAGATTCCAGCGAGGCCAAAAGCCCCGAGCGTAGGAAGCGGCGCCGCAAGCGATCCCGCGGCAGCGGTGACACGCGTCCTGCCGAGCAGCAGGCGCAAAACCCGGCGCAGCGCAAATCTCCGCCTCAGGCAAATCCCAAAAGCAAGCACGATCAGCATCATCGCAGGCTGCAGGCGCGTTCGCTGCCGCAGAACGAGGCGCGCAAGCCGGCCGAGCCGGAGCCGCCGCGGCCGCAGCCTCCGGTCCGGGCGCCTGAGCCGGCGGCTCCGCAGGCGAACCGGCGCTATGATACGCCCGAAGGTCTTTATGCGGCGCTCGATTTGGGCACCAACAATTGCCGTCTGCTCGTGGCGCAGCCGACGCGGCCGGGCCAGTTCCGGGTCGTCGACGCCTTTTCCAGGATTGTGCGATTGGGCGAGGGGCTGGGCTCGAGCGGCATGCTGTCGACTGACGCCATGGATCGCGCCATCGAGGCGCTGAAGGTCTGCGCCGCCAAGCTTGCTTCGAAGAATGTCCGACGCGCACGGCTGATCGCCACCGAGGCCTGCCGTTCGGCCGGCAATGGCGACGAATTCCTGTCGCGCGTCAGGGTGGAATCCGGGCTAGACCTCGAAGTCATCAATCGCGAGACCGAGGCCCGGCTCGCCGTGTCCGGCTGCGCCTCGCTGATCGGCCGCGAAGCGCGCTCGGCCGTGCTGTTCGATATCGGCGGCGGCTCGTCGGAAATCGCGGTGCTGCAGATCAACGGCCAGCGCTCGCCGCGGCTCGCCAACCATATCACCCATTGGACCTCATTGCCTGTGGGCGTGGTGACGCTGTCGGAGCGGCATGGCGGCCGGCATGTGACGCCGGAGATTTTCGAAGCGATGGTCGACGAAGTGGCGGGGATGCTGGAGCGCTTCGAATCGCCCGCCGCCGATGACCTCAACGGCGATGACAGCGGTTTTCACATGATCGGCACGTCGGGAACGGTGACGACGCTGGCCGGCGTGTTTCTCAACCTGCCGCGCTATGATCGCCGGCAGGTGGATGGGCTGTGGATGAGCGCCGACGAGGTCACCGCCATGCAGGACAAGCTGGTCGGGCTCGATTTCGCTGCGCGTGCGGCCAATCCCTGCATCGGTCCGGATCGTGCCGATCTGGTGCTCGCCGGCTGCGCCATTCTCGAAGCCATCCGCCGCCGCTTTCCGGCCGACCGCATGCGTGTCGCCGACCGCGGCCTGCGCGAAGGCCTGCTCACCGAAATGATGGCCGATGACGGCGTCTGGCGGCGGCAGAAGCCGCGTTCGCCCTATCACAGGAGCTGACCATGACGAAGCCGCCTTCCGGCAGCCGGGGCACCGGCCGCAAGCTCACCCAGCACGTCACCAAGAAGAACCTCAAGGAAAGCTCGCGGCGCTGGCTGGAGCGGCATATCAACGACCCCTATGTGCAGCGCTCGCGCCAGGAAGGCTATCGCTCGCGCGCGGTCTACAAGCTGCTCGAGATCGATGAGAAGCATCATATCCTGCGCGGCGCGCGGCGGATCATCGATCTTGGCGCGGCACCTGGCGGCTGGTCGCAGATCGCCGCCAAGGTGACGAAGTCGGACAATGACAATATTCATGTGGCGGCGATCGATTTCCTCGAAATGGATGCGATCTCCGGCGTGCATTTCATCCAGATGGACTTTTTGGACGACGAGGCGCCGAAGCGGCTGATGGAGGCGCTCGGCGGGGCGCCGGATGTCGTGCTTTCGGACATGGCGGCGCCGACCACCGGCCACCAGCGCACCGACCATATACGCACCATGCATCTTTGCGAGGTTGCAGCGCATTTTGCCATTGAAGTTCTGCGCGAAGGCGGGCATTTTCTCGCCAAGACTTTCCAGGGCGGCGCTGAACGCGACCTGCTGACCATGCTGAAGCAGAATTTCAAGCAGGTCGTGCATGTCAAGCCGGGTGCGTCGCGGTCGGAGTCGGTCGAGATGTTCATTCTCGCCAAGGGATTCAAGGGACGCAAGGCCGATATGGCCGATCAGCAGGCCGAGGCCGGCGATCAGGGGTGATGCATGCTGCTCTATCTGACGGTTGGCACCAACAATCTGGAACGGGCGGTCGAATTCTACGATCCGGTGCTCAAGGCATTGGGTTACGAGCGGCGCGTGCTGGATGAGGACGAGGCTGGTTACGCGGCCGCGGGGGACGAACGCTGCCGTTTCTGGGTGACCTATCCCTATGACAAGCAGGAAGCGACCATCGGCAATGGTTCGATGACGGCCTTTCTCGCGCCTAGCCGCGCCGCGGTGCGGGCATTTCATTCCGCCGCCCTGCTCTATGGTGGCGAGGATGAGGGCAAGCCGGGGTTGCGGCCGTATCACAAGACTTTTTACGCCTGCTATGCTCGCGATCCGGACGGCAACAAGATTTCGGCTGTCTGCGAGGCGGCGGAATAGCTTAGGCCTTTTCCAGTTCTTCCTCGATCTTCTCGATCGCATGTCCGCCATGGCCCGAAATGGCGCTGCCGGTATTGCCCGGCAGGCGTGAGATCGGGAAGGCGGCGATGACGTTGAGCACGGCGACGCAGAGGAAGGCGATGTGGAAGGCCGAGATGGTCAGCCCTTCGCTGGTGGTGAAGGAATAGATTTCCAGGATGATGCCGGCAAAGGCGACGCCGAGTGCGCCGGAAATCTGCTGGATCACCGCATTCAGCGCCGTGGCATGGGTCGTCTGATGCTGCTCGATATCGGCAAAACCCAAAATGTTGATGCCGGTGAAGAAGAACGAGCGGACGAAGCCGGCGAAGAACAACACCGTGATCATTGCCAGGTAAGGCGTATCGGCGAAGAACAGCGAATTGGCGGCGGTGCCGAAGGCCGAGAGGCTGGCCGCGACCAGCAAGGTGCGGCGGAAGCCGAAGCGGGTGAAAACTTTTCGCGCGGCGAATTTGGTGAACAGCGCGCCGCCCGCGGCGATGAACGTGATCATGCCGGAATGAAAAGGCGTGAGCCCGAAGCCCAGCTGCAGCATCAGGGGCAGCAGGAAGGGCACCGCGCCCATGGCGATGCGAAAGATCGTGCCGGAGATGACGCAGGCCCGGAACGTATCGATCTTGAAGAGATCGAGATCAAGCACCGGATGGGTGTGCCGCCGCGCATGGCGGACGAAGAGGAAGAGCGATATCGCGCCAATCACGACGGCGCCGACGCCGATCGCCGGCGGCAGGGCGCGCAGGCTGACGACGGAGAGGCCGAAGACGATGCCGGCGGCGCCGATGCCCGAGAGGAAAAACCCTTTGACATCCGCGGGTGGCGGGGGCGGGCTCTTGATCTCTGGCAGGAAGATCCAGGAGAGGATCACGCCGAGAACACCGATCGGAATATTGATGAGGAAGATCCATTCCCAGCTGAAATAGGTGGTGATGAAGCCGCCGACAGGCGGCCCCACCAGCGGGCCGATGACACCGGGAATGGTGAACATCGCCATGGCGGAAATCAGATCGGTCTTCTTGGTCGAGCGCAGCAGGATGGCCCGGCCCACGGGCGTGGTCATCGAGCCGCCGAGCCCCTGGAAAAACCGTGCCAGCACAAAGGCGATCAGGCTGTTGGACATGGCGCAGAAGATCGAGCCGGCCATGAAGACGACAATGGCGCTGATGAAGATCCGCTTGGCACCGAACTTGTCGGCCGCCCAGCCCGACAGTGGAATGAAGATGCCCAGCGACACCAGATAGGCCGTCATCGCCAGTTTCAGCGTGATCGGCCCGACATCGAGATCGCGGGCAATCGCCGGCAGCGACGTCGCAATGACCGTGGAGTCCATCTGCTCCATGAACAGAGCGATGGCAAGGATGAACGGGGCGAAGCGGTTCAAGGCGGGGATCCGGAAACGTGCGACTCGTCACATGCGACGAAATGCGAGGACATATTCGCGCATTAAATGTGACAAGGGCAAGACCAAGTGCCCGAAAATCGTTCGGCTGGCTTACTTTTTCGTCAAATTCCGGTGAGCGGATCTCTCCGCTCCCGCCGTTGGTGGTTACGCCAGGCGATAACGTGGTTACGCCAGGCGGTAGCGCGCGATGGCGCTATGCTCCATTGACGCGGCTGTAAGCTTGTCGATATCCAGCCGATCGCGCAGCAATTGCAGGAAGCGTACTTCGGTGGGGTCGTAGCGGAGGTCGGCCGTGGCGATTTCGACGGCCAACGCATAGGCCGTATCGTGGAGTCGTGGCGGAAGGGCGTCCTTGATGGTTTCGAGCGCAATCTCCAAGCCTTCGGGGCCAGCCAGGATTTCCTGGATGTCTCGCATGGTGGGGATCAGCATTTCCTCGTCAAAACCGTTGAACACCGGCAGGGAACGCGTCAGCCAGCCAATGCGCTTGAGCTCGGCATCCGGCATCTGGCCGTCGGCGGCCGACACCATGACCATCACGTAAATCAAAGCCGCATGCACGGTGACCTTCTTCGCCATTCCCTCATCCTCATCGAATTCATCTGGCGCTCCAGTTAGAGCGGCGGCCGAGGGAAATCAAGGAGGATGCGGCCACAGGTGTCCTCTTCTCCCCTCGGGGAGAAGAGCAGGGTTATCGCATATGACGCAAAGACCCTCTCTGGCCTGCCGGCCATCTCCCCCACAAGAGGGGAGAAGACTCGCGGCACGCTCCCTGCCTCAAACGTGGCACAGGCGGTGCGGCTGGGTTAAGCCCCTCCCCCTTGTGGGGCGGGGTTTGGGGCGGGGTCTTGGCGTCATATGCGATAGCCTGAGGGGACAAAGAGGGAAACCGCCATTGCCGCTCGCCGAACGCAACGCCTTTTTCATATACGATTACCGCTGCCCTACAGCTGGTGTCGAATTTGATTGTGGAATGCAGTTCGCCGCGCCATCGTCACGACATGGGAATCAGCTTTCAAAAAATATTATGCTGACCGTGCGGATTGCAGCCGCCCAGACCGTAGAAATCCGAGATGACGTCGACGCGGCATTGCGATGTGCAGTCGACCTCATTGCCCGCGCCGGGGCGGCCGGTGTCTCGCTTCTGTGTTTCCCGGAAGGTTTTCTGCAGGGCTATCTCACTGAGATACAGGCGGCGCATGGGGCGGCGCTCGACCTTGCATCGCCAGCTTTTCGGGGAATTGTCGAGCGCTTGCCGAAACCCGGGCCGATGATCGTCATGGGCATGATCGAGGTCGAGAATGGGCAATTGTTCAACACTGCCGTCGTCGTGCAGGGCGGTGCTGTCATTGGCCGGTATCGGAAAGCGCATCTGCTCGGCAGCGAACGGATTTTCGCAGGCGGAACCGACAGTCCGGTTTTCGATGTCGCCAGTCTGCGCTTCGGCATCAATATCTGCCACGATACGAATTTTCCCGCTGCCGCCCAAGCGATCGCTGACCAGGGTGCATCGCTGATTGTTTGTCCGGCTAACAATATGTTGCGCCGGGACGCGGCCGAGCGTTTCAGGGACAGGCACAACGCCATCCGTGGAGAACGCTGTCGCGAGACGGGCCTTTGGCTGATATCCGCCGATGTCACGGGCGAGTGCGAGGACCGTGTTGCCTGGGGGCCGACGGCGGTGCTCGATCCTGCCGGCCGGGTGGTGGCGCAACTGCCGCTGGGAGAGCCTGGGCTTCTGGTTTTTGACGTCCCCACCCATGGCTGATCGCCGTGGGCTGGACCCGTTCAACTGGCCGGCGCCGTCAGTTCCTTCCTCAGCCAGTCGCGGAAATTCTTGACCATGCGGCTCGGCTCCGGCCGTACCAGCAGATGGTAGGAGCCGAGTTCGACCGGCTCGAAACCCGGCAGTTCGGCAAGCGTGCCGGCCGTGATCTCGGTCTTGGTCATCAGAGCCGGCGCCAGAACCATGCCGAGGCCGGCGACCGCCGCATGTACTGCGGCATCGTCGGTGTCGAATTCATGGGCGATATGGACTGAATTCCTGGGCAGGCCAAGTTTCTCCGCCCACATCACCCAGTCCCAGTTCTCCCGCGCGCATTTCAGTGCCGGCACCTTCGAGACATCGCGCGGGCCGCGATAGTCGGAGGCGGCGAGCAAAGCCGGCGAGAGCACTGGCCTGCTGAAATCGCCGGCCAAGAGTTCGCCCTCCTTGTCGCCGGGACCGGCGCGTTCATAAGAGATCGCCATGTCGGCCGAGGCGCCCAGCGTCGCCTTGGTGAGATGCAGCGTCTCCACCCGCACGCGGGCCGTGGGATGGCGATGCTTGAAACCTTCGAGCGCCGGGATCAGCCAGCGCACGGCAATCGACATCGACACGCGGATAACGATCTCGTCGGCATTGCGGCGCATCGATTCGGCCGAGCGGTCGATCATGGCGATCGCGGCTGCCGCATCCTCGTGAAAACGGCGGCCCTCGTCCGTCAGCTCGATGGCATTGTTGCTGCGAATGAACAGGCGGATGCCAAGCTCAGTCTCCAGCTTGCGGACCTGATGACTGACAGCACTGGCCGTGACGCCGAGTTCGGCGGCGGCAAGCGCGATGGAACGGTGGCGCGCAACCACGGTGAAGATGCGCACGGCGTTGAGTGACAGGCGATGGTTCTGCATCGAAAAAACTCATGCAGGCTTAGAATTTCTCATTTGATTTGAAGGCCCGAACCTTAGCAGAAATGTGCCGCAAGAGAAGGCGGCGATCATGAATAGATTCTGGACCAGAAATGCCGAGGCGATTGCCTGGGTGGCGACATCGACGGCGGTGTTTTCCTTCATTTTCGCCTCGGGCAAGTTCGCAGCCGGCACGGCGCCGGTGTTCGAGATCAATTTCCTGCGCAATGTCGGCGGCCTCATCACGCTCGCCACGGTCGTGGCGCTGAAGCGAGAAGCGCTCGCCTCCTATGCCAGCCGCCGGCCGATGGCGCATTTTCTTCGTTCCATCTTCGGCGTGTTCGGGGCGGTGGCGGTGGTGCAGGCCTCCGCCAGCATGCCGATCGTCGATGCCACCGCGATGAGCCTGCTCTACGTCGTCTTCGTCGTCATTCTGGGAATGCTGATTTTTCACGAGCGGATCGGGCGCCGCCAGGGAACGGGCATGCTGGTCTGCGCGGCGGGCGCGGTCACCATCATGTTGTCACGCGGCGCCTTCCGCAGCCTCGATGCGGCTTACGTCTTGCCGGCGCTGCTCGCCATCAGCGGTGCGGCACTCTTCTCCTTCGAGGGCATCTTGATCAAGCTGCTCTCGCAATCCGACAAGCCGATGACGGTGCTTCTGCATGTCAACATTTTCGGCCTCCTGCTGCTCGTGGTTCCTGCCTTTCTCGTCTGGCGGCCGATACCGATCACCGATATGCTGTTCTACATGCTGCTTGGACCGCTCGGTATCGGCGCGCAATATTGCACTATCCGCGGCTATCGGATGGCCGATATCTCAGTGGTCGGGCCGGTCGATTATTCCTGGCTGGTTTTTGCGGCAGTGATCGGTTTCATCTTCTTCGGAGAAATTCCGACCGCGGGTGTCATTGCCGGCGCCGTGCTGATCGCCGGCGGCGGCATCGTGCTCGCCACGGTGAGGCCGGCGCCGGAGAAACAGCCGGTGCTGGAGCTGCAGTAAGGAAAATCGTCCTACTGGCTTGCCCAGATGATGCGGGCGATCCAGTCGACATCCTGGATATCGATCGAGCGGCCCGGATGGTCGGGGTTGAGCGACAGGAGTTCGATCATTTTCGGCGTCTGGCGGACCAGCACCTTGGCCATGACCTCGCCCTCCCTGGTGCGGAGGACGACGCGGTCGTTGCGGCGAAGCTGGGCGCCGCGCTCGACGATGATGACATCGCCGTCGCGATACAGCGGCATCATGCTTTCGCCTTGCACTTCGAGCGCGTAGACGCCGGCCTTCTGGGCCGGGAACTCGACGACATCCCAGCCCTGGCCGACCGGAAAGCCGCCATCATCGAAGAAGCCACCGGCGCCCGCCTGGGCAAAGCCGAGCAGAGGGATGGTGGCATTCCGCTGCGCAGAGGCGCTTTGCTGGAGCGCTGAGAGCGGGCCTTTGAGCGCGACCATGAAATCCTCGATGGTCGACCCTGTTGCTTCGAGGACCTTGTGGATCGATTCCGTCGACGGCCAGCGCTGCCGGCCATCGGCAGAACTGCGTTTGGATTTGTTGAACGAGGTTGGATCGAGCCCAGCCTTTCGCGCCAGGCCGGATGTGGTCAGGTCGTGGCGGGCCGCCAAGGCGTCGATCGCTTCCCAGATCTTGTCATGCGATAACATGGCGGAATGTCCGACTGGTCCGGGCGCCTGCAGGCGCCGATTGGGGTGATGTTAGCTGGCCTTAGCGGTAGAGTAAAGAAACTCAGGAATAAAATCCCATGGATTTCGTTGAGGGTGAGTTCCTTTTATTGCAGGTTTGTCGTCTGTGGCTCACCCCCCTCTGTCCTGCCGGACATCTCCCCCTCAAGGAGGGAGATTGACTCGCGGCTGCCGCTCGCCCCGATCTCGAAGCTTGGTATGGGCTAGGAATGCGCTCCCAGCCAATCTCCCCCCTTGAGGGGGAGATGTCCGGCAGGACAGAGGGGGGTATCACCGCATATGCAATTGTCCGTCTTCCGCGCCATCATTTTGCAAAGCTCCGTCACCCGCCATTCCATTTCAGCATGGCAGCTGCGCGCAAAGGGGATGGGTTTTTCAAATTGTTTAAGTATATATGATTATAAGCACCCTATATGATCGTTCATGGCAGCGCCTGCCGTTGCCGCATCCGTGAGTTTTTCCGGCGATGTCCCATCAGGTCTGCGAGGCGGCTGTTGTCAAGCCGCGTGCCGCGCCCAATTTCCGGATCGTTGCGCTGATCGTGGCGACGGCTTTGTTCATGGAGCAGCTTGACGCCACCGTGCTGGCAACGGCTTTGCCGACCATGGCGCGCGATTTCGATGTCAGCGCCCCGGTGATGAGCATCGCGCTTACCTCCTACCTGCTCAGCCTCGCCGTCTGCATTCCCGCCAGCGGCCCGATCGCCGATAATTTCGGCTCGCGCACCGTGTTCCGCACCGCGATTGCGATCTTCATGGCTGGTTCACTGTTCTGCGCCATAGCACCGAACCTGTTGTTGCTGGTGTTGTCGCGCCTGCTGCAGGGCATGGGCGGCGCGATGATGATCCCGATCGGGCGTCTCGTGCTGCTGCGCAGCGTCGCCCGCAAGGACATGGTCAGCGCCATGACATGGTTTTTGGTGCCGGCGCTGGTCGGCCCCATCGTCGGGCCGCCGTTGGGCGGCTTCATCGTCACCTATCTCGACTGGCGCTGGATTTTCTACATCAACATCCCGATCGGTATTTTGGGAATGATCCTGGTCTCGACTTTCATCGAAGACTTTCGCAACCAGACGAAAGTGCCGTTCGACACGGTCGGCTTCGTGCTCTCGGGTATCGCGCTGGGGTCGCTGCTGTTCGGCTTCGAAATGGCGAGCCATCCGGGCGAGGGGATGTTTTCGATATTCCTTGTCTCGATGGGGCTGGTTTTCGGCATTGCCTATCTCCGGCATGCGCGCAGGCATCCGGCGCCGATCATGGATTTCTCGCTGATGAAAGTGCCGAGCTTCGGCACCTCCGTCATTGCCGGCTCGCTGACGCGCATCACGCAAGGCGCGCAGCCCTTTCTGCTGCCGCTGCTCTTCCAGCTTGGTTTCGGCATGTCGGCGGCGAAGGCGGGGCAGATCGTGCTCGCCACCGCCGTTGGCGCCGTGCTGATGAAGGCTGTCGGGGCGAAGATTTTCCGCAAATTCGGTTTTCGCACCAGCCTGGTCGTCAATGGCGTCGGCGCCAGCCTGGGCTATGGGCTCTGCGCCGCGTTCCGGCCGGATTGGCCGGTGGCACTGATCTTCCTGGTTCTGGTCACCGGCGCCAGCTTCATGTCGCTGCAGTTCACCGCCTACAATACCGTTGCCTATGACGAGATCGCGCCGGAGCGCATGAGCTCGGCCACCAGCTTCTATACGACGCTGCAGCAATTGATGCTGTCGCTCGGCATTTGTGTCGGTGCGCTGGTGCTCAACAGTTCGATGACCTTCCATGGCAATGTCCATCCGAAGATCGAGGATTTTTCTCTCGCCTTCGTGGTCGTGACCACGATTTCGCTCCTGGCGACGATCTGGAACCTTCGCTTCTCGCCCACCGCCGGTGCAGAGTTGAGTGGTCACAGACGGGCGGCTGTCGCTGCTGTGGAAGCAGCAAACGATGACCAGCGGTCGAGATCCGCTGCCTGAGCAAAGAAAAAGCCACGCGTCGATTGTTCCGCGTGGCTTTTGTTAGGGCTGAAGCGCTTGCGCCGCTTGGCGATTACGCTGCCTGTTCCTCGCGATAAGGATCGAACCTGCTGTAGAAGGTCTCGCCCTTGGCAGCCATGTCGCGCAGCAGCGGCGTCGGTCTGAAATGCTCCCCATAGGCGTCGGCCAGCTGGTCGCACATGGTGACGAAGTTTTTCACCCCCATGCCGTCGATATAGCTGAGCGTCCCGCCGGTATAGGGCGCGAAGCCGAAGCCGAGGATCGAGCCGACATCGGCTTCGCGCGGATCGGTGACGATACCCTCTTCGACCGTTCGGGCCGCTTCGAGCGCGATCGTTCCGAGCAGGCGGTGCTGCAGCACTTTGACGTCGACCTCTTCGGCTGTCTTCTGCGGATAAAGGTCTTTCAGGCCAGGCCAGAGTGATTTCTTTGCCGGCTTCGGCGGATAGTCGTAAAAGCCCTTGGTGTTCTTGCGGCCGAGGCGGCCGAGTTCGGTCACCATCTTGTCGACCAGGGCCATATGCTCTTTCTTGACGGAAGCTTCGCCCAGATCGTGGATTTCGGCCTTCATGATCTTGTAGGAGAGGTCGATCGCCACCTCGTCGTTGAGCGATAGCGGACCCACCGGCATGCCGGCCATCTTCGCCGCATTCTCGATCATTGCCGGCGGCACGCCTTCGATCAGCATGTCATAGGCTTCGTTGATGTAGCGGAAGACGCAGCGGTTGACGTAGAAACCGCGGGTGTCGTTGACGACGATGGGGGTCTTCTTGATCGCGGCGGCATAGTCGAGCGCAACCGCAATTGCCTTGTCCTCGGTCTTTTCGCCGAGGATGACTTCGACCAGCATCATCTTCTCGACCGGCGAGAAGAAATGCACGCCGATGAACTGGTCCGGCCGCTTGGAATTCTCGGCAAGGCCGGTGATCGGCAGGGTCGAGGTGTTGGAGGCGAAGATGGAGCTTGCCGGCAGAACCGCTTCGACCTGTTCGATCACCGCCTTCTTGACGTTGCGATCCTCGAATACCGCCTCGATCACCAGATCGGCGTCGGAGATCTGGCTGTAATCGGATGTCGGCGTGATCAGCGACAGGAGCTTCTCACCTTCCTCCTTGGTCGACTTGCCCTTGCCGATCGCATCCTTGACCAGCGTTTCGGAATGCGCCTTGCCCTTGTCGGCGGCCTCCTGGTCGCGATCGAGCAGCACGACCGGAATGCCGGCGCGGGCCGTGACATAGGCGACGGCGGCACCCATGAAGCCGGCGCCGACAATGCCGATCTTGGAGAATTTCGTCGGCGGCACGCCATGCGGACGGCGGGCGCCTTTGCCGAGTTCCTGCATCGAGACGAACAGCGAGCGGATCATCGCGCGCGCTTCGGTCGATTGCAGGATATGGATGAAATAGCGCAGTTCGACCTTGAGCGCCGTATCGAAGGGCAATTGCAGGCCTTCGTAGACGGCTTTCAGGATCGCATGCGCGCCCGGATAATTCATATAGGTCTCGCGGCGCAGGATGGCGTTTGCCGCCGAGAACAGCTGCACGCCCTGCGGCGACCAGATCGCTCCGCCGGGGGCCTTAAAACCCTTCTTGTCCCAGGGGGCGACCGGATCGAGGCCGTTCCTGATCAGGGCCTTGGCCGTCTCGATCAGCTTGTCCGGATCGACCACGTCGTTGAGCAGGCCGAGCGCCTTGGCACGCGACGGCGTCAGGTCCTGGCCGGTGGTCATGATCTGCAACGCGTCCTGGGTGTTGATCAGCCGCGGCAGGCGCTGGGTGCCGCCGGCGCCCGGCAGGATGCCGACCTTGACTTCCGGCAGGCCGATCTTGACCGACTTGGCATTGGAGGCGACGCGGCCATGGCAGGCCAGCGACAATTCCGTGGCGCCGCCCATGCAGGTGCCGTTGATGGCGGACACCCAGGGTTTTCCCGAGGTTTCGAGCTTACGGAACATCCGGCCCATGCGGCCGGCGCCCTCGAACAGCAATCCGGCCAGCTTGTCGGGGTTTTCGACGCGCTCGCGGTCGATCAGGGCGAAGAACCATTTCTGCATGGTGAGATCGGCGCCGCCGGAAAAGCTCGATTTGCCGGAGGTGAAGACCACGCCCTTGACGGCAGCATCCGCCGTCATGTCGTCGATCAAATGATCGAATTCGTCCATCACCTCCATGGTGAAGACGTTCATCGACTTGTCCTTCATATCCCAGGTGACAAGGGCAATGCCGTCCGCGTCGGTGTCGACGGTGAAATTGGTATAGGCCATGTCGATCTCCTCAGACGCGTTCGATGATAGTGGCGGTGCCCATGCCGGCGCCGATGCAGAGCGTCACCAGCGCGGTGGAAAGGCCGCGCCGCTCCAGTTCGTCCAGCACCGTGCCGAGGATCATGGCCCCGGTGGCGCCGAGCGGATGGCCCATGGCGATGGCGCCGCCGTTGACGTTGATCTTGTCATGCGGGATGTCGAAGGCCTGCATATAGCGCAGCACGACGGCGGCGAAGGCTTCGTTGAGTTCGAAGAGATCGATGTCGGTGATTTGCATGCCGGAGCGCTTCAAGAGCTTTTCGGTGACGTCGACCGGACCGGTCAGCATCAAAGCCGGGTCGGAGCCGATGCTGGCAATCGTCTTGATGCGGGCGCGCGGCTTCAGCCCCATGCTCTCGCCGCCGGCTTTCGAGCCGACCAGCACGGCGGCCGCGCCGTCGACGATGCCGGAGGAATTGCCGGCGTGATGGACATAATTGATCTTCTCGACTTCCGGATGGGCCTGGATTGCCACGGCGTCGAAACCGCCCATCTCGCCCATCATGACGAAGGAGGGCTGCAGCGCGGCCAGCGCCTGCATGTCCGTCGTCGGCCTCATATGCTCGTCACGGTCAAGGATGGTGAGGCCGTTGATGTCCTTGATCGTCATCACCGAATTCTTGAAGTAACCACCTTCCCAGGCCTTGGCAGCGCGCTTCTGGCTCTCGACGGCATAGGCGTCGACATCATCGCGGGAAAAGCCATATTTGGTTGCGATCAGGTCGGCGGAGACGCCCTGCGGCATGAAATAAGCCGGCACTGCCACGGAGGGATCGACCGGCCAGGCGCCGCCGGACATGCCGATGCCGACGCGGCTCATCGATTCGACGCCGCCGGCAATGATGATGTCGTCGGCGCCCTGCGCCACCTTGGCGGCGGCGAGGTTGACGGCGTCGAGGCCGGAGGCGCAGAAACGCGAAATCTGCATGCCCGGCGCGCGCGTGTCATAGCCGGCCTCGAAGGCGGCGGCGCGCGGGATCACCGAGCCTGCTTCCATCACCGGATCGACGCAGCCGAAGATGATGTCGTCGACGGTGCTCGTGTTCAACCCGTTGCGATCGCGGATGGCTTCGAGCACATGCGCCGCCAGCCTGACGGACGGCACTTCGTGCAGCGACCCGTCCTTCTTGCCGCGGCCCCTCGGGGTGCGGACATGGTCGTAGATATAGGCTTCGGTCATGGTGCTTCTTCCCTATTCCAATTTCTCGGGCGCCTCCGCTCATTCGAAGAGCGACGACAGCCTCGCCTGAACTTCTTCAACGATAAAGCTTGGGACTTTCTCGATAAATCGGCCTTTCCTGGCTTGTATGTCGATTGTCCTTATTTGATGACAGAGCACGACGCCTGTCGCGCGCGTGCCGGCTCCAGACAACGATACCGCCCAGCCTTTCGCTCTCGCGAACTCGCCGCCGGACGAAATCGGCGCGATCAGCGGCGTTCCCAACTGATTGAAAGCACGTGGTGAAACGATCAGAACATATCGTGCTTTGGACTGTTCGCGACCAATCGTGGGATCGAGGTCGACATGCCAGATTTCGCCGACGTCCATCAGATGATCTCGCGGCCGACGGGTTTCGATTCAAGCCATTCACGCTCTTCTTCCGTCCACGGCGCATCGAGATCGCATTGGGCCATGAGCTCATCCAGCGTATATCTCGGCCGCTTTCTCGGAACAGCGACCAGTTTCCCGTCTTCCACCGTCAGGTCGAGCTTGGCGTTAGCGGCGATGCCGAGACTGTCGAGAAGCGGCTTAGGAATCGCCATCATCACGGAGCCGCCGACCGTTCTGAGGGTTGATGTAGAAGCCATCGGAATCTCCTTACAAAGTTATACCAATATATAACTTAGGTGATGCATCCGCAAACTAAAACGCTTCAGCCGCCAGCGCCATCACATTGTCCGCGCCGCTCTCGATCCGAGCCTTGCGCAGCGCCGTCTCCGGCATCAGGCGGTCCATGTAGAATTTCGCGGTCACCAGCTTGTTGTTGAGGAAATCCGCGCGGCTGTCGCCGGCGTCGAGCTTCTCATAAGCCGTCTTGGCGCTGAGGCCCCACATATAGCCGAGCACGACCAGGCCGAAGAGATGCATGTAATCCGTGGCGCCGGCGCCGGCATTGTCGGGCTTGGCCATGGCGTTCTGCATGAACCACATGGTCGCGGCCTGCGCATCGTTGAGGCCTTTCTTGATCGCCTTGGTGAAGGGTGCAAGCCGTTCATCGCTACGGTTTTCCTCGCAGAAATCGCCGATCTCCTTGAACACGGCCATCACGGCCCGGCCACCATTGGCGGCCAGCTTGCGGCCGACGAGGTCCATGGCCTGCACGCCGTTGGCGCCTTCGTAGATCATGGCGATGCGGGCATCGCGAACATACTGACTCATGCCGTTTTCCTCGATATAGCCGTGGCCGCCGAACAGCTGTTGCGCCTGCACGGCGTTGTCGAAGCCGCGATCGGTCATCACGCCCTTGAGGATCGGCGTCATGATCGACAGGATGTCCTCCGCCTTTTGCCGCTCGGCGGCGTCCGGCGAGCGGTGGGCGATGTCGGACTGCAGCGCCGTATAGAGCAGGAAGGTGCGGCCGGCCTCGTTGATCGAACGGATCTGCATCAGCGCGCGGCGCACGTCCGGATGGACGATGATCGGATCGGCCTTCTTGTCCGGCACCTTGGGGCCGGTCAGCGAGCGGCCCTGGATGCGCTCGCGGGCATAATGGGCGGCACTCTGATAGGCGGCTTCGGAGACGGCGAGGCCCTGCAGGCCGACGCCGAGACGGGCTTCGTTCATCATTACGAACATGGCCGCAAGGCCGCGATTCTCTTCGCCGATCAGATAGCCCACCGCGTCGTCATGGTTGATGACGCAGGTGGCATTGCCGTGGATGCCCATCTTCTTTTCGATGGCGCCGCAGGAAACGCCATTGCGCTTGCCCGGCTTGCCATCGGCGTCGAGGATGAATTTCGGCACGATGAACAGCGAAATGCCCTTGGTACCCTCCGGTGCGCCCTCGATACGGGCCAGCACCAGGTGGATGATATTGTCGGTCATGTCATGCTCGCCGGCCGAGATGAAGATTTTCTGGCCGGTGATCTTGTAGGTGCCGTCGCCCTGCGGCACCGCCTTGGTGCGCAGCAAGCCGAGATCGGTGCCGCAATGCGGCTCCGTCAGGTTCATGGTGCCCGACCATTTGCCGGAAACCATGTTCGGCAGATAGGCAGCCTTCTGCGCATCCGAACCATGGACGAGGATGGCGGCAATGGCGCCGTTGGTCAGGCCGGGATACATCATCAGCGCCATATTGGCCGAGGACATATATTCGCCGACGGCACTGTGCAGCGTGTAGGGCAGGCCCTGGCCGCCGAAGGCCTCGGGCACGGAGAGACCCGACCAGCCGCCTTCGCAGTATTGGTCATAGCCCTGCTTGAAGCCCTTGGGCGGCGTCACCGAGCCGTCATCGTTACGGATGCAGCCCTCGACGTCGCCGACGCGGTTGAGCGGAAACAGCACTTCCTCAGAGAGCTTCGCCGCTTCGCCGGCAATGGCTTCGATCATATCGGGCGTGGCATCGGCGAAACCGGGGAGATTGTGGTATTTCTCGATGCCGAGGACATCGTTCAGCACGAACAGCGTGTCTTCGACGGGCGCTTTGTAAACCGGCATGCAATCTCTCCTCACCCAAGCCATTTTCGAACAAGGACACTAATACAAAATATTGACGTTTGCGTAAACGTCAGAATGCAGATTGCGGCGATTTGTTCGCTCTTCGGGTTCTTGAAGGGATGATCAAAAGTTTAAAATATTTTAATCGATTTTAATTTCGCAAGTGCGAAATCCTTCTTGCGGAGCATCAATTCTGTGGCATGATCCCTCGACGCCGCTCCCGGCAACCGTCGCCAACCGTCGGAGAAGCCTATGACTTTGAGCTTTCCCCTCACCAATGGTAGAGACGTCGATCTGCTCCTGAAGCACCTTGCGGCGCACAATCTCTCCTGTCCCGGAAACTGCACCCTTGCGGTAAAGATGAATATCGTCGTCGTCATCTCGCAATATGCCTATGCGCTGGCGACGGCAAAAACCGCCTGGTGATCAGTTTCCCTATAGTGACGAAATGATATCGCCGCCGGCCTGCTGCCGAACGGCCGTGACCGCGTCCGGATTTGGCAATCGCGGCTTCCCAGCCCGCACATTACTCAAAAATCACCTATTTTTAACGGCCTTCCGCTTACATTAACGGCTTGTTTACCATGATTTCTTAAAGCTCGTTAATGAAACGCGGTGCGGTGTACGATTTGCGCGCTTCCGGTGGTTTTAGCCAACTCGACAGCCCGGCGAAAGTCCGGCCTGTTACAACGAGGTGACGCATTCTATCCGGAGCACGCTGAAACGACAGCCATCCGAAAGGAATGGGCCGGATCAACCACATCCGGCGGTGGGATCGAGCGGGCTGGTGACATGAACGGATCACGATCAAATACCTCGGGTTACGGCGGCAAGTCCTCTCTGGACCAGCTCAACCGGACCATAGAGGGGCTTGAGGCGCGCATTCAGGGCCTGGTGAGCGAGCGCAAGGCGCCGACCCGCCCCTATCCTTCCGCGGGCAATCCCGTCGATGAAATCCTTGAGCGGCAGAGGGCGCTGAGCGCCCGAGACCGTGTCTCCGCCGCGATAGAGCGCAATCCCCGGCAAGAGCCAGAGCTTCGCCAACGGGAGGAAAGTCGCCCGCAGCGGGCCTGGTCCGAGCCGGAACGCGCAGCACAGCCCACCCAATCGGCAGCGCTTGACGATATTGCCGGCGCATTGGCCGCACTTCGCGCTGAACTGAAGCGAGGCCTCAACACCGATCGCCTGGCTTACGATCTCGGCGAAATCCGCAACGACATGCGCAGTCTCAAGAGTGTCGCGGCCAGTTCGCATGGCGGCGATGAAGTGATCCGCAATGAGCTGATACGGCTGGGCGACAGCATCGACCGGCTCGGCGACACCCGTCACGTCCAGACCAGCGACGATCTGCGGGCCGATCTCGACGACCTGCGCCACATGGTGTCCGGACTTGCCCGCGAGGACAGCCTGCGCCACTTCGAGGGACGCTGGGATCGCACGGAAGCGTCGATCGCCGCGATCGATCCGGAACCGCTGAAACAGGAACTTGTCAATCTTGCCTGGCGGGTCGACGAGATGAAAACCGGCCTCGGCAACGCCAATGCCGGTCCGGCAGTGCGTGCACTCGAGGACAAGCTGATTGCGCTGGCAAGTTCCGTCGAGGCGCTCGGCCGCAGCGTCGAAGCCCGCACGGATATGTCGGAACAGTTCGGCTGGCTTGATGGCCGGCTCGACGAGATCAGCCGCGCCATTGCCGCCAGCACCAGCCAGAGCGCCGCCAGCACCGATAGCGCCGCCTTCCAGCGGCTTGAGAACCGCATCGGCGAACTGACCGCGCATATCGACTTGCTGCAGGCGCCGGATCACGAAAGCGAGATCGTCGGGCAGATCGAAGCTTTGACCGCCCGGATCGACGAACTCGCCAACGAGGATGCGGCGCAAAAGCTCGAAGATCGGATCGGCCAGCTTTCCAAGCTGATCGAGCGCAATTTCCGCGAGGCGCCGCAGGCCCCTGAAGTTTCCACCCATCTCGCCGACATTTCGCGCAAGATCGATGGTCTCAATGCACCCGGCGAAGCCTTGATGGAGCGGCTGGAACTGCTGACCCGCAAGCTCGACGAACTTGAACATCCGGCGGCGGCTGTCGTTTCGGCACCGGCTTTCGACCATGCGGACATGTCCCGACTGGAGAGCCGCCTGAGTGAAATCGCCTTTCGTCTCGACGAGAGTGTCGCAGCGCCTGCCGCCGACACGACTGCGATCCGCAATCTCGAAACCCAGATTGCGTCGCTGTCCGCCCTGCTGAGCACGCCCGGCGCTGCCCCGGTCGTCGCGGCAGGCGATCCCTTCGCCGAACGGATGACGGCGATCGAAGACTATCTCGCTTCCAGCGATGAATTCATCGTCGAGGCCGCACGCCAGGCTGCCGAGGCGGTGGTCGAGGCCTATTCGCGCAGCAGTGTCACGCCGCATGCCGCGATCCCCGCCGATATCTCGGCGCTTGCCGGGCTGGCCGAGGATCTGCGCGCACTCGAGGCGCATACGCGATCGAGCGAAGAGCGGACGGCCGAAACCTTCTCGGCACTGCACCAGACACTGGTGCAGATTGCCAATCGCCTGGACGATCTGGGCGAGCATGGTGTCGCCGCTCCGGCACCGGCCGCGGTTCGCATGGAGCGCGAGGTTCCGCGCGACATCGAACCCGTTGCTGCTGCCGCCAGAATGCCGAAGGCGACGCAGCCGG
Organism: Rhizobium sp. P2_G2; assembly: GCF_056403555.1. Classification (NCBI taxonomy): domain Bacteria; kingdom Pseudomonadati; phylum Pseudomonadota; class Alphaproteobacteria; order Hyphomicrobiales; family Rhizobiaceae; genus Rhizobium; species Rhizobium sp. P2_G2. Next base: position 102,086 of record NZ_JBFUFF010000004.1, on the reverse strand, counting down.
AATTCGACGAAATTGCCGCGGCCATCGAGGAGCCGCCGGTCCGCTCAGCGCCGAAGAATTCCAAGGTGGATGTCCTTCAGGACGTCGACATGCTGCTCGATGCCGCCGATGCGGACATTTCCGCCGATGCCGCAGCCCAGCCGACCCTTGGCTCGGCAAAGGAAAAGCCTGCTTCCAAGAGCCTGATCGCCGGCCTGGCGGCCAAGTTGATGCCGGGCAAGAAGGAAAAGGCCGAGGCGCGCGTCGCTATCGAACCGGCGCCGGCGCTCGACGCAGGCGAGATGATGGTGGCGTCGGAAAGCGAAAGCCTGCTGATGGAGCCCGGCTCCGGCGTGCCGGATGTCAAGAAGATCATGGAGCGCGTGCGTGCCGGGCAGAAGGCCGGCAATGGCGTCAGCAAGGCCGCTCCGGCCGGCCAGGCCGACGTGATCGCCGCCGCCCGTCGTGCCGCTCAGGCGGCTGCGCAGGAGACGGCCGGAAAGAAGTTCACTCAGCCTGCCGCCAAGGGCAAGGATAAAGATAAGTCCGCCAAGCCCGACAAGGAATCGAAGTCGATCTTCGGTGCCGCCGGCGAGAGCCGCCGTCCGATCCTGCTTGCCGCGGCTGCCGTGCTGCTCGTCGTCATGTCCTATCCGCTGGTCTCCAACCTGATCGGCCGGCATCATGCCGCCCCTCCGCCGGTCGCCCAGACCCGCAGCTTGGACATCAAGGCGGATCAGAACGTCAACGCCGACGTCAATGCGGACAAGTCCGCGCCGGTCAAGCCGGATGCGAAGCCCGCTGCGAAGAAGGCGGATATGGGCAAGGAGCGGCTGCTTGCGCCAGCCGACAATGCCGACAACGCGACGTCGCTGCAAAAAACCGACGACATGGCGCCGGCGGAAAAAATCACCATTCCGGCCGCCGATCTCAGCAAGCCGGCCGATGCCGATCCGGCGCTGGCGACCGACAAGGCCAAGCCAGGCGACAACGCCGCGGCCCAGCCGATGATCAAGGACAAGGTCGCGACGGCCGAAACGCAGACGGACACCAAGACCATTCCGGCCGCGACGCCGGAGCTGCCCGCCGGCCTGCAGCCCGCTTCGCTGGTCGAGGCGGTCAAGAAAGCCGATGCGCTCGCCTATTTCGAAATGGGTTCTCGCTATACCGATGGCCGCGGGGGCATGAAGATCGACCTTGCTGCGGCCTCCAAATGGTATCAGCTCGCCGCAGACAAGGGCATTGCGCCCGCTGAATACCGCCTTGCCAGCTTCTACGAGAAGGGCACGGGCGTGGCGCGCGATCTCGACAAGGCGCGGACGCTCTATCTATCGGCCGCGGAAAAAGGCAATGCCAGCGCCATGCACAATCTCGCGGTGCTTTATGCCACGGGCGCCGCCGGCAATCCGGATTTCACGCAAGCCGCCCACTGGTTCGAGGCTGCGGCCGATTTCAATGTCCGCGACAGCCAGTTCAATCTCGCCATCCTTTATGCGCGCGGCAGCGGCGTCAAGCAGGACCTGACCGAGAGCTACAAGTGGTTCGGCATTGCCGCCCGGCAGGGCGACCAGGATGCGGCGCAGAAGCGAGACGAAGTGGCCAATGCGATGAGCGCCGAGCAGCTCAAGACCGCCAAGGCCAAGCTCGACCTCTGGAAGCCGAAGGAGATGAACGACAGCGCCAACAATCCGATGGTGCCGGACGAATGGGCCACAAAGGGCAATACCACGGCGACGATCGACATGAAGCGGGCGATCCGCAACATCCAGGCGATCCTCAACAATAACGGCTTCGACGCCGGCAAGCCGGACGGCGAACTGGGCAAGAAGACGGTGGTGGCGATCAAGGCGTTCCAGAAATCCGTCGGCCTGGAGCCCAACGGCCAGATCGACGATGCGCTGGTCAAGGAACTGCTGAAGCGCAACAAGAAAGCCGCCTGAGAAAGCCGCGACTTACGCTCTTGGGTTTCCAAATTGCGGATAGTCTGTCCGCGTTTGCGAAGTATTTTTTACTGCGCCTTCAGCCTTTGAACTTGCTTTTTCATCCCGTCGAGGATGAGATGGCGGCATTGGCTGAAAAATTGCGCGGGAATGACTGTGAAAGTGCTGAGCCGCTTCTTTCTCGAACGCCCCTTCTGGGTGGTGGCGCTCATCGCTCTTGCCGTAGCGCTGCTGCCTGTTTGCGTCTGGCTCGATCTTCGCAACATTTCGGATCAGAATCTGCGCCGCCAGGCAACGACCCTCAACCACGTCATCACAGCATTTCGATCCTACTACGCCACCAATGTGGTCAATCGTGTCATTGCCGCAAACGGCGTGGCGCATCCGCTCAGCACCTATCATGACACGCCGGGCGGCATTCCGATTCCGGCGACGCTGTCCATCGAGCTCGGCCGGTCGATCGGTGACGAGGAGGGCGATGTCGACTATCGCTTCGTTTCGGAATTCCCGTTCACCAATCGCAAGCCGTACAAGCTCACCGCGTTCGAAACCGCGGCCCTGCACCAGTTCGAAGCCGATCATGGAACGTCGAAAGTCTCGACTGAGATCATCGGTGGCCTGCTCGACCGCAAGATCACCGTGGCGACACCGATCGTCATGGCGAGTGCCTGCGTCGCCTGCCACAACACGCATCCGCAGAGCCCCAAGAAAGATTGGAAGGTTGGCGATGTCAGAGGCATCCAGGCGATAACGGTGCAGCAGCCGCTGGCGTTCAGTGTACTGTCGTTCCGCTGGCTGTTGAGCTATATGGCGGTTGCCGGCGGTTTTGGCCTCATGTTTGCCATCGGTCAGTTCGGGCTGGCGCGCGAATTCCAGGGGCTGAATGCCGAATTGCAACTGAAGAACGACTTCCTGTCGAAGATTTCCGCCAGCCTTTCCAAATATCTGTCGCCGCAGATCTACCGGACGATATTCCACGGCGAAAAGGACGTTGCGATCTCTACGGAGCGCAAGAAGCTGACGGTGTTCTTTTCCGACATAAAGGATTTCACCGCCACAACCGAGCGGCTGCAGCCGGAAGAACTGACGACGCTGCTCAACGAATATTTCACCGAGATGTCGAGCATTGCCGAGGCGCATGGCGCGACCATCGACAAGTTCATCGGCGACGCCATCGTCGCCTTTTTCGGCGACCCCATCAGCCATGGCGTGGTCGAGGACGCACGCGCCTGTGTCACCATGGCGATCGCCATGCAGCATCGCCTTGCCGATCTGGAGCGCAAGTGGCGGCGGCGTGGTTTCGAACAGCCTTTCCGTGCCCGCATGGGGATCAATACAGGCTATTGCAATGTCGGCAATTTCGGCTCGGAATCGCGCATGGACTATACGATCATTGGCGCGGAGGCCAATCTCGCTGCGCGACTGGAGGGCATCGCCAAGCCGGGCGGCATTGTCATGAGCTATGAAACCTGGGCGCATGTACAGGATCTGGTGGTTGCCGTGCCGCTTGCGCCGACCCGCTTCAAGGGCATTTCACGCGAAGTCATCCCCTACGAGGTGATTTTGCCTGATTTGGCCGACGATGCCGCATTTGTGCTCAAGGAAAATGTCCCCGGTCTGCAGATTGTCGCCAATTTGGGAACCATGGACGGCTCCGCCCGGCAGGAGGCACGTGCCGCGCTTCGCCGGATTTTGGACGCGGTGGAGGCAAATGACGCCGTCGGGAAGACCACTCCCGAAGCTTGATGGCCGGGTCAATCGAGCGCGTGCGGCGTCACGACGTCTCGGCCCCCATCGCCGCCCTTTGCCTGGGCACGCCCAGCCCTGTGTCCGGCGGCTCGCCGGCGGCGGGGCGCTCTTCCTCGATCATGTGCATGCTGCGCCAGCGGCCGAATCGGTAATAACCGATCGCCAGCACGAGCGAGCAGATCGAGCCCACCGGAAAACTCCACCACAGGGCCTCCGGGCCAAGCGCGTCCTTGAAGCCGTAGGCGAAGCTGGTGCGCACCACCAGCAGCGAGATCGTCAGGATGATCAGCGGCGGGGTGACGGCGCCGGTGGCCCGGACGGTGGCGAAGATCACGATCGTCACGCCGAACAGGACGAATGACCACGAGGCCAGCGTATTGATATGCGTCGCGGCGTCGATTGCCGCCGTATTGCCGCTGAGGAACAGGCCAAGCACCGGCCGGTCGAAGACGAAGAGCAGCGCCACCAGCGTGCCGGTCATGGCCAGGTTGAAGGCGATGCCCGCGCCGGCGATCTTGCCGATCCGATCCCAGCGTTTGGCGCCGACATTCTGCGCTGCCATCGAGGAGACCGCGGCGCCGATCGCCAGCGCCGGCATCTGGATATAGGTCCAGAGCTGGGCGGCAATGCCGTAAGCGGCGGCCGTCTGCGATCCATAGGCGTTGACCAGTCCCATCAGCACCAGCGCCGATACGGAGATGACGATCATCTGTAAGCCCATCGGGATGCCCTTGAAGATGACCAGCCGGAGCAACTTCGGATCGGGGATCAACAGCCGGAGATCGGCGCCGGCGAGCCTGAGCGGATGTTTTCTCGCATAGAGCAGGATGAGGATCGCGACCACGCTGACCGTCTGGCCGATCAGTGTCGATGTGGCGGAACCGGCAATGCCGAGTTTCGGGAAAGGGCCGATGCCGTCGATCAGCAGCGGATTGAGCGCGATGTCGAGCACCACCGCCAGCGCCATGAACAAGAACGGCGTGCGGGAATCGCCTGCGCCGCGCAGGATGGTCATGACGAAGCTCAGAAGGTTCATCGCCGGCACGGCAACGAAGATGATGCGGAGATATTGCCGCGCCAGCGGCATGGCGTCGGCGGGTGTGCCGAGCAGCGACAGGATGGTGTCAACGAACAACCAGCCGCCGATGGCGAAGATCGCCGAGACGAGGAAGAAGAACACCGCGCTGGTGCCGACGATGCGTTTGGCCTCCGGCAGGTTGCGGGCGCCGACCGACTGCGCCACGAGAATGGTCGCCGCCATGCCGATGCCGAACATGGTGCCGAGCATCAGGAAGAGCACGAGATTGGCATTTGAGGTGGCGGCCAGCGCCGATTGCCCGAGGAAGCGGCCGACCCAGACAGCATTGACCGAGCCATTCAGCGATTGCAGGACATTGGCGCCAAGCACCGGCAGGGCGAAGAGCAGAAGCGTGCTTGGAATGGGACCGCTGGTCAGCCGGTTGCCGCTGCCTTTTTGTGGCTTCGCCTGGTCCATGGCCAAATCTTTCACTTCGGAGGGTTCAACTTCGGCTTACATGATGTCCGTCAATTATGGAAAGAGAGAGGAAAGGATTTCTGTTCCTTGGATCTGACAAATTGCGCGCGCGATGCTGCAACGCACTGGTTTCGTTCATGTTCTAGTCAGCTTGAGGCCAATAGTTATATTTCCGGACCATCGGCGGCTTTGCCCGATTGACACGGAATTTTACCGGGTTGATAGTCGCGTGGCCACGATGCAACAGGAAGGGAATTCCTATGATCACTCGCGCTGCAATCCTTACAACACTCGCACTTTTCGGGTCAGCCGCCGTGCTTGGCCTATCGGCCAGTTCGGCATCCGCGCTGACCATGAAAGAGTGCAGTGCCAAATATAAGCTCGCTCAGCAGAACAACACGCTGAACGGTGTCAAGTGGAACGACTTCCGCAAGTCGCAGTGCGGCGCTGACGCCGAAGCCGAGCCGGAAGTGACCGAAAAGGCCAATGAGAATGCCGAGCCGGCGAAGCCGACGGTAACGGCGCCGTCGGGCGTGAACTTCCCGACCAAGGTCGATGCGAAATACGCCAAGGAATCTGCTGGCAAGGCGCGCATGCACACTTGCGTTGACGCGTATCATGCCAACAAGACCGCCAACACGCTGGGTGGCCTGAAGTGGATCCAGAAGGGCGGCGGTTTCTACTCGCTCTGCAACGCGAAACTGAAGGCGTCATGATATGGGCCTGTTCGATAGTCTCACGGGAATTCTGGAGAATGCCATTGCATCGCATCCGGGCGGCGTAAGCGGGCTGTTGTCCGAGGCGTTCACCGAGATTGGCGGCATGGACGGTATCGTCAACCAGCTCAACCAGGCCGGCCTCGGCTCCAAGGTCAATTCCTGGCTGGGCAAGGGCGACAACGTGCCGCTGACGGCCGACGAGATCAACTCCGTTCTGAGCAGTGGGCAATTGCAGCAGATCGCGGCCAAGCTCGGCGTCTCGGTCGATCAGGTGCCGCACTTGCTCGCCCAGCATCTGCCATCGGCGGTCGACCAGGCCAGCCCGGACGGTGTGCTCGCGTCGCGGTGAAGCGTGCCGGGGCGGCAGAAGTGCCGCCCCTTCAGCACATGTTGTCGCGGTGGATCGCCGTGCCTTCAATCTTCGCACTATCGGGTCGCGGTTGCGAAGTCCGATCCCGCCGGCTATTGCGTCGGCAAGTCGGTCGATGGCGGCTGGTCCGCCATGTGTGTTCATCCAGCGCAGCACCCGGCACGCCGCCTTCGGATAGAGATCGTCGCGCTCGGCATGCTCGACCCAGTCTGCGCGCGACGCCGGCAGGTCGGCCGCCGGTGCGGCGGTGCATCGATCGGCCGCGCCCTCCGGCTTGAGATAACGCGGGTCGCCGGACACGACCACTGCCAAGCCCTCGTCGAACCACTGCGGCACGGCTCGCTCGAATGTCTTCCATCGGCCGGTTCGACGATGCAGCTCGATATGCGAAAGTTCGTGCGCCGCGATCACCGGATTGTCGCCGCCTGGCGCAAGCACGAGTGCGATGCCGAACATCGCCATGCCGCGCGATCCGCCGCCCATCTTGCGGTAGCAATCGTCGCTGGCGCAGACAAGGATACGCGGATCCCCCCGCCGCTCGCCGTAGAATGAGGACACTTTGTCGCGGGCCTCTGTGATGAATTGTTCCGTCTGCCTTCGTTCGACCTGCTGCATGGTGCGGTCGATGTAGATATTGTCGCCAAGCGAAGTGAAATCGTGGCAGGAAGGGCAGGCCACGGCCGCGGCAGCAGGATAGGCCAAGACCACCGTGATGAGTGCTGCGAGCAGCAGGCCGGCAAGGCCGAAATGACGCGCATGACATTCCTCCGAAGCGTCTGGACTGTCTGACCGCGGTCCGATCGAGGCAGTCGGAACTTGCTCTTTGTCAAGCTTGCGGCGAGGAAGTTTGTGTTGTTGCTGTCTGTGGCTCATCGTCGGCGCTATATCGCTTAGCCGCCCGTATACAAGAGAGGACCAAGGGGAGGTTGTCGATGTCTTTACCCACGATCGTCGAAGAGACCAAAGCCTATGAGACCTGGCTGCGCCAGCAGTGCCCGGTTGTCAAACAGGGTCTGGATGAGAAGCATGAGAAGATGGCGAGGAACGGTTTCCGGTTCTTCCGCGCCACGTGCTACCGGTTCGCCAGGCAACTTCCCCTTCTTCTGTCTGCACTTGCCGACGCGCCTCAGGTTCCGAGTGTTGGCGACGCGCATATTGAAAACTGGGGTACATGGCGGGATGCGGAAGGTCGCCTTGTCTGGGGCGTCAATGATTTCGACGAAGCCGCTATCCTGCCCTATACCTACGATCTGGTACGGCTCGCCACCAGCGCGCGTCTGGCCAAGACCCTGCCGATCGGCGATGACGAGGCTATAGATGCGATCCTGACCGGCTATCACAGTGGCCTCGACCAACCCCAGCCATTTGTGGTGGGCGCGGCGGATTGGTTTCAAGGGCTGCTCTACGATATGCACGAAGAAGCAAGTTCTTTCGATGACGAACTCGCGGAAGCGCAAAAGACGAAGAATGTCCCCGAGGATGTCGTGGCACTGCTGACAGCCCTGCTTCCCGGCGAGACCGAGGATATCGATATCCGCACCTGGCAGAAGGGAGGAGGCTCGCTTGGCCGGCCGCGTTATCTCGCTATCGGCCTGTGGCGCGGCGGTAAGGTCCTGCGGGAGGCCAAGGCGCTCGTGCCGTCCGCCTGGGACCCGGCAGGCAGCAATGACGGCGCCCTGTTCATGGAGCTGGCGAGAGGCAGGTATCGGGCGCCAGATCCTTTCCTCGAGGTTCGTCCCGGCTATATCGTGCGGCGTATCGCCTTCGATTCCCACAAGATCGATCTGACCGACGGTCGGGCAGCGAAATACAATGGCAAACTTCTCGAGAAGATGGGCGCCGACCTGGCTGCGATCCATCTCTCCGGTAATCGGGGACGGCAGCCTATCGTCGAAGATCTTGCAGCAAGGCATCCGAACTGGCTGCACGATGCGGCCCAGACGGCCGAGCACGCCGTCAAGGAGGATTACAAAGTCTGGAAGGCGTATTACGATGCCGCGCCGGCATCAAAAGGCTAGGTGAGGCTTCCTTCTGCACCTTGGCTATATCCCATCAGGCGATGCGCCTGGGTTTTCAGCTGCCTTCTATTTACTGCACCCTGCCAATGCCGCGAGAGTTTGGCTTGCAATCCTTTTGCAACAACTGGGCTAACGCGACTGGACAAGTGAGGAGGAAGACTGCGGTGAAAAGCTGGATTTTCAAGGACAAAGGCGACGCTGGCGGCTGGGTCGAGCATTCTGAAAACGATTTGCCGCCAGAATCTGTACTGATCGACGTCCTGCATTCGGCGATCAATTACAAGGATGCGCTGTCGATTACCCGTTTGGCGCCGATTTCGCGCAAATTTCCAATGGTGCCCGGCATTGATCTGGTTGGCGCGGTGCGCGAGGATGCGTCGGGCACTTTCAAGGTCGGCAACCGCGTTATCGCCACCGGCTTCGGCCTCGGCGAGACGCAATGGGGCGCCTATTCGACGCGGGCGCGGCTGAAACCCGAATGGCTGGTGAAACTGCCGGATGATCTTTCGAGCCGCGATGCCGCGGCGGTCGGCACGGCCGGCGTGACCGCGGCGCTGGCGCTGGACGCGCTCGAAGCCTATGGATTGCCGCTCGGCTCGGGCGAGATCGTCGTCTCCGGCGCCACCGGCGGCGTCGGCAGTTTTGCGCTGCGCTTGCTGGATGCCGCGGGTCATCACGCGGTCGCGATGACCGGCCGCCCGGAGGAAGAAGACTATCTGCGGGCGCAGGGCGCGAGGGATATCGTTGCGCGCGGCGAGTTCGAGCAGGACCCAAAACCGCTCGCCAAGGAGCGCTGGACGGCCGGCATCGACGTTGCCGGCGGCAAGATCCTGGCAAATATCCTGTCGACGACGAAATATGGCGGCTCGGTCGCCGCCTGTGGTCTCGCCGCGACCATGGACCTGCCGACATCGGTGGCGCCGTTCATCCTGCGCGGCGTCAACCTGCTCGGTGTGGATTCCGTCATGGCGTCGCAGGCAAAACGCGCCGCCGCCTGGAGGCGGGTGGGTGCGGCGATCGCCAAGCGGCCGCTTGATGATATGATCTTCGAACATAAGTTCGATGAGGTAGCCGATCTCGCCAAGGGCCTGCTCGCGTCGAAGAGCAAGGGGCGGATCGTATTGAGCTGGTAGATTGTGATTGGACTGGCGACTGTACCGGTTGCGCAAGTCCTCTCCCCGTTATTACGGCGGCGCAATCGCATATGACGCCAAGACCCCGCCCCAAACCCAGCCGCACCCACTGCGCCCCAATTGAGCCGAGCGGGTGCCGCGAGTCTTCTCCCCCCGCTGTGGGGGAGATGGCCGGCAGGCCAGAGAGGGTCTTTTCCAAATACGGCAGGGCCGCCATCCCAATCTGTCCTAAACATCGGATATAGAACAGGATGCCAACCTTCCCGAAAGATGGCATGATCGTCCTCAATGGTGCATGGAGGAGTGCAATTCATGCTCAGTCCCGGTACGGAACTGGTCGATCGGCTGCTGGCGATATCGCGGGCGTTTTCCGGCTATACCGATGTCGGCGCCGCCTTCCGGGCGACGGCGACCGAGATCGGCCGGCTGCTGCCGCACGACCATATGGACATCGCCGTGCTGCTCAAGGACGGCCGCAGTCATGTCTGCTATGAGACCGGCTGCTTCACCAGCTGGAGCGAATCCGTGCTGCATCCGTTGCAGATCGAAATGAGCCCGATCCGGGCGGTGCTGCGCGGCGAGGTCGACCATCTCCTCAGCGGCGATGCGCTGAAGGACCCCCGCTTCCACTTCGCCGGCGCTGCCGATGGCCCAATCTTTGCCGCTGAGCTCAGGAGCCGCGTCGTGGTGCCACTAAAGGCGCGTGGCAATATCGTCGGCGCGCTGAATGTCAGCCGGCATGCGCCCGATTGCTATTGTGACATCGATGTCGAGACGGCGCGGCACTGCGCCGAGTTCATCGCGCCCTATATTTTCGCGCTCAGCCAGGCCGAGGAGGCGCGCCGGGCGCTGATCGCCGAGAGCGAGGCACGCAATCGCGAGGAACTGCTGCGCATAGGTGCGTCTCGACTTACAGAAGGTATGGAGCGCGAACGGCGGCGGATTGCCATGGATCTGCACGACCAGACGCTCGCCGATCTCGCGCGCGTCGTACGGCAGGTCTCGGCGATGCACCGCAACGGCATTGCCGGCGTCTCGCAACTCGCGGAACTGGAAGGCGAAGTCGTCAATTGCCTGACCGAGCTGCGCCATATCGTCGACGACATGCGGCCGAGCGTGCTGGAACTCTTCGGCTTGCGCGACGCGATCGAGGCGCATCTCAACCGCAGCGTCAGCCGCGCGGTGCCGTCGATCGCGGTGAGGATGCATGATGAATCCGGCGGGGCGGCGGAAGCCTTGCCGGAACGTATCCTGACGGCGCTTTATCGCATTGCGCAGGAGGCGATCAACAATGCCGTGCGGCATGCCGGTCCTCAGCGTATCGAGGTGAAGATCGAGGCAACGCCTGCTCTGCTGCGGATCGTCGTCACCGACGACGGGCGCGGCTGCGACACCGTCGATCCGAATGCCGGCGGCGGCATCGGCCATATGCACACGCGGGCGGCGCTGATCGGTGCGCGGCTGAGGATCCGGCGTGCGAGCCGCAAGGGTGGTACGCGTGTCGCGATCGAAATACCCCGGCCGGCTGACGCAGCGCCACCCGAAATTCCCATGACAACGACAGAGAGACACTGATGCTGGTGATGATCGCCGAGGATGACGGGCTGCATCGCGCCTTTGCGCGCAGCACCGTCGAGGATTTGTGGGCCGGGGATGTCGACGTGATCGAGGCAACAGCGGGCGACGTCGCCATCGATCTGGCCCGCCGCCACCAGCCGCCTTGCGTCGTGCTCGACCTGCAATTGCCCAAGGCCACCGGCATCGAAGTGGCGCGCTCGATCTGGAGCCATAGCCGGGACACGCATATCCTGTTCTGGTCGAACTTCGCTGACGAGTCTTATGTCCGTGGTGTCGCCCGCATCGTGCCGCCGGGCACGGTCTATGGCTATGTGCTGAAATCGGCGTCGGAAGAAGGCATGCGCTCGGCATTGCGCGGCGTCTTCGTCGATGGCCATTGCATCATCGATCGCGAGGTGCGCGGTATTCAGCATCGCGTCCAGGACCGGCTGGAAGGCATTACCGACAGCGAATATGAAAGCCTGATCGATGTGGCGCTCGGCCTGACCGACAAGGCGATCGCCATGCGGCGCGGGCTGTCGACACGCGGCGCCCAGGCGCGCATCCGCCATCTCTACGAAAAACTCGGCCTTGCCGATCTCGATGAAGGCGCGGGCGAAAGTTCGATGTTCAATTCGCGCACAAGGGCGATCTATCTCGCATTGGCGCGCGGGCTGATCAACATCGATGCGCTCCGGCGCGAGCAGGAAAATCTCGATGCCTGGCTGGAACGGCCCACTCCGCCCAAGGATATTCGTAAGCAATAGCCAACTTATTAAGAGTGTGTAAACGCACAGTCCAAGCTGTGGTTTGTGCGCTGGCGCCTCTCATCCGCCCGTGTCCTACTGTGCCAAAAGCAGGAAGCGGGGAGGACGCCCAATGCCATTCGTCAATATCCAGATTCTCAAGGGTCATTCCGAGGAGCGCAAGAAAGAGATTGCGCATCGGGTGACGGAAGTGATCGCCGACGTTGCCGAACTGCCGATGGATGCTATCTGGGTCGTGTTCGAAGATGTCGAGAGCGGCGATTGGTATGTCGGCGGCAACAAGGCCGTGAAACCGTCGCGTTAGCCCCATGACACTGATGACCCGCAATCCCGGCTTTGCCGATGTGGTCGGCGATGGTGCTCTTGAGGTGATCAAGAGCGGCATGGGTTTCACCGAAGGCCCCGTCTGGCACCCGTATGAGAAATGGCTGGTGTTCAGCGACATGCCGGAGAACCGGATGTATATCCGGCGGCCGGACGGCGCGATCGAGGATTTCCGCCGGCCGAGCAACAAGGCGAACGGCAACACGCTCGACCGGCAGGGCCGGTTGCTTACCTGCGAACATGCGCTGAGCCGCGTCACCCGCCAGGAAGCAGACGGCTCGACGACGGTAATCGCTACGCATTACGGCGACAAGGAACTCAACAGCCCCAATGACATCGTCGTGGCGACCGGCGGGGCGATCTACTTCACCGACCCGATCTTCGGGCGGGTTGAATATTATGGCGTGCCGCGCGAGCTGGAGCTGTCGTTTCGGGGCGTCTACCGGGTCAATCCTGATGGATCCGACTTGACGCTCCTGGCAGACGACTTCGGCCAGCCGAACGGGCTCTGCTTCTCGCTCGATGAATCGCGCCTGTTCGTCAACGACACCGAACGGCAGCATATCCGCGTCTTCAACATCACGCCGAAAGGTCAACTGACCGGTGGCGCAGTCTGGGCCGAGACGACTGGTGAAGGCGAGGGCGCGCCGGATGGCATGAAGATCGACAGCGTCGGCAATGTCTATTGCTGCGGGCCGGGCGGCATTCATGTCTTCGATCCATCGGGCAATGTGCTCGGCGTCATCGGCATGCCGGAGCCTTGCGCCAACTTCACCTTCGGCGACGAAGATCTGAAGAGCCTCTACATCACCGCTTCGAGCACGCTTTATCGGCTGAGGGTACGGGTGCCGGGCTTGAGACTGTTTTAGGGGCTTCGGCCCTGGGCGCGGCGACGCGCAAGACGAATGACCGCCGGCCATTGGTTGACGGCATGGGGTGCCTCGGGCACCATGAGGCCGGAATGCCGGGAGAGGACCGGCGGCCGGTAGAAGCCAACGTTCAACGGGAGGAATGATATGCGTAAACTCTTCGTACTCGGCGCACTGACCGCGATGCTCGCATCGGGCACGGCGCTCGCTGATACCAGTGGCAAGAAGATTGCCTTTTCCAACAATTATGCCGGCAATTCCTGGCGGCAGGCGATGCTGAAAAGCTATGACGCGGTCACCAAGAAGGCGGTCGCCGACAAGGTGGTCGCTGCCGCCGACGTCTTCACCACGGCCGACCAGGAAGTGCCGACCCAGGCCGCGCAGGTCCAGAACCTGATCCTGCAGGGCTATGACGCGATTGTCATCAACGCCGGCTCGCCGGATGCGCTGAATGGCGCGATCAAGCAGGCTTGCGATGCCGGTATCGTCGTCGTTTCCTTCGATGGCATCGTCAACGAACCCTGCGCCTACCGCGTCGTCGTCGACTTCAAGGACATGGGCAAGCAGGAAGTGGAGCAGATGAAGGCGCTGCATCCGGAAGGCGGCAACCTCCTGGAAATCCGCGGTCTGGCCGGCACCTCGATCGATGATGCCATCCATAATGGTCTGCTCGAAGGCGTGAAAGCGCATCCGGAATTCAAGATCGTCAATTCGGTGACCGGCAACTGGGACCAGACGACGGCGCAGAAGGCAGTCGCCACCGTGCTGCCGTCGCTGCCGGATGTCGTCGGCATCGTCGACCAGGGCGGTGACGGCTATGGTGCGGCGCAGGCCTTTGCCGCTGCCGGCAAGCCGCGCCCGACCATCATCATGGGCAACCGCCAGGACGAGCTGCAATGGTGGAAGGAACAGAAGGCCAAGGACGGCTACAAGACCTGGTCGGGCTCGATTGCGCCCGGCGTCTCGACGCTGGCTTTCTGGGTGGCGCAGCAGGTGCTCGATGGCCGCAAGGACATTCCGCATGACCTGCTGGTGCCGTATCTCGCCTTCACCCAGGATAACTTCGAAGCCGCCCTGCCGAACATCCCTGTCGGTGGCGTCGCCTCGGCGGAATATACCCAGGCTGATGCGATCAAGGCGATTGCCGACAATATCAAGAAGTGATCGTGGCATCTTTGGCGGACACATCCAAGGCCATCGTCAAGCTGAGCGACGCCGAAAAGCATTTCGGCGCCGTTCGCGCGCTTGATGGGGTGGATTTCCTCGTCCAGGCCGGCGAATGCGTCGGCCTGGTCGGACATAACGGCGCCGGCAAGTCGACGCTGATGCATATGCTGGCCGGGACAGGCGTGCTCGATCGCGGCCAGATGGTGGTGATGGACAGCGCCGAGACGGGCTATTCCGTCAGCCGCGCGAAGAAGGTCGGCATTCGCTGCGTGTTCCAGGAACTGTCGCTCTGCCCCAATCTGTCGGTGGCGGAGAACACGCGCATCAATCACCCGGCAATCCGGGGCTTTGGCTGGCGCCGCGAGGCGGCGAAGCTGATCAAGGCCAAGCTCGACGAGATTTTTCCGGACAACGGCATCGATCCCAACGATATCGTGGCCGACCTGTCGATCGGCCGGCGGCAGATGGTCGAGGTGGCGCGGGCTTTCACCGTCACCGACGATCCGCTCAACATGGTCATCCTCGACGAGCCGACTTCGTCGCTCGATGCGCATACGGCGGGCCAGTTGCTGGCCTTCGTCCGGCGCTTCGTCGATGGCGGTGGCAGCTGCATTCTGATTTCGCATGTTCTCGGCGAAATCCTCGACAATGCCGACCGCATCGTCGTCATGCGCGACGGCAAGGTGGTAGCAGTCGATGGGGCGAGAGCCTTCAACCGCCAACTGCTGGTCGCGACCATGGGCGGCGCGAGCCATCGTGAGAAGGCGGCGCGTGAACAGGGAGCGGATTGGTCGGTCGGTGAGGTACGGGTGCGTGCAAAGCCCAAACGCCAGAGCGATGGCGCCGAACTCGTTGCGCATGCCGGCGAGATCATTGGGCTCGCCGGCCTCGCCGGGCATGGCCAGACCGACCTGTTGCTCGATATTTTTCGTGGTGCTGCGCGGCGCAAGACAGGGATCGAGGTCGCTGGGCCGGTGGCGCTTGTGGCTGGCGACCGCCAGTCGGATGGCATCTTTCCACAATGGTCGATCAAGGAAAATATCGGCATCCGCTCCGTGGCGCGACTACGCTCCGGCCTGTTGATCTCGGAAACCCGCGAGGCCGAACTGGCCGACAGCTGGAAGCAGAAGATCGGCATTCGCACGCCCGACATGAACAACAACATCCTGTCGCTTTCCGGCGGCAACCAGCAGAAGGCGCTGTTTGCCCGGGCGCTCGGTTCCGATGCCGAGATCATTCTGATGGACGATCCGATGCGCGGCGTCGACATCGGCACCAAGCTCGATGTCTACGACCTCGTCCGCCAGGAAGCCAGGAACGGCCGTACCTTCATCTGGTACACGACCGAAACCGAGGAACTCGACAATTGCCATCATGTCTATGTCTTCAAGAACGGCCGCATCGTCGCCAATTTGCAGCGCGACGAACTGACCGAAGAGAAGATCATCCAGTCCTCGTTTGCGGAAGCGGTCTGAAATGACGACGGCCCCGCTTCGCAATATTGCCGGGCTGACCGGCGCGCAGGGCGCGGCAGGCCGGGCGCGGGCATTGCGCGCGCTTCTGCCGGCGCTGTCCCTGGCACTGGTGCTGATCGCCATTGCCTGGCTCAATCCGCGCGCCATTTCCTATTTCGGCTTCAGCCTGATGCTCAATCTGGCGATCCCGATTGCGCTCGCGACCATCGGCCAGATGTTCGTCATCGCCGGCAATGAGTTGGATCTGTCGATCGGCACCTTTGTTGGTTTCGTCGGCTGCGTCACGGCGACCTGGCTGCATGACGATCCGGCGATCGGCGTGCTTGTGCTTGTCGGCGGCATTGCGCTCTACGGGCTGCTCGGGGCGCTCATCCATCTGCGCAACCTGCCGTCCATCGTCGTCACGCTCGGCATGAGTTTCGTCTGGCAGGGGCTGGCGATCCTGATCCTGCCGAAGCCGGGCGGCAAGGCGCCGGAATGGCTGCAGGCGCTGACTTCATTCAAGCCGCCCTACATTCCCTTGCCGATCCTGGCGGCAATCCTGATTGCCGTGGTCGTGCAGTTCGGATTGATGCGCACCTCTTACGGTGCGGTGTTGCGCGGATCGGGTGGCAATCCGGCGGCATTGGCGCGCGCCGGCTGGTCGCTGCTCTGGACCAAGGTCGCGCTGTTCTCGCTTGCCGGCGTGTTCGGCGTGCTTTCGGGGATAACGCTGATCGGCATCACCTCGTCGGGCGACGCCAATATCGGCAACGGCTATACGCTGCTGTCGATCGCCGGCGTCATCCTCGGCGGCGGTGAATTCGTCGGCGGGCGCGTGTCGCCGATCGGCGCGGTCATCGGCGCACTGACGCTGGCGCTCGCGGCATCGTCGCTGCTGACCTTCATGCGCATTCCGCCCGACTGGCAGGTGGCGGCCAATGGCGCGATCCTGATCGTCGTTCTGGCCGCGCGCGCTTTGATCAGCCGCAGGGAGACGTAAGATGGCTTACGTGAAGATGATCGCATCGAAACCCTGGATCTGGTCCTTCCTCGGCGCGTTGCTGGTCTGGATTGCCACGATCGTGTTCACCGGTGGCGTCGGGGCCGGCGGCATGGTGACGGCGGCATTGTCGCTCGCCGTATTCATGGTGATTGTCGGCATCGGCCAGATGTTCGTCATCACGCTCGGCCCGGGCAATGTCGACCTGTCGCTGCCGGCCAATATCGGCCTGGCAAGTGCTGTGGCGATGAAGACCATGGACGGCCAGGACAGCATGATCGTCGTCGGCCTGATTGCGGCGCTTGCCTGCGGCGCGGCCATCGGTGCTGTCAATTACCTGCTGATCTGGGCACTGCGCATTCCGCCGATCATCGCGACCCTTTCGGCCAGCTTCATCATCCAGTCGGTCGATATCAGCTATGGCCGCGGCCTGCAGATCAAGCCGCCGCCGGGCTTTGCCGATTTCACCAATGTGCAGGTGCTGGGCATTCCCGTGCTGGCGATCCTGACGGCGCTCTTCACGCTTGGCGCGGCGATTGCGCTGCACCGGATGATCTATGGCCGTTCGGTCCTGGCGATCGGGCAGAATATCCGTGCCGCCTGGCTGGCTGGCGTCAATGTCGGCCGGATCCGGTTCCTGACCTACACGCTTTCGGGCACGCTCGGTGGACTGAATGGCGCGCTGCTGGCCGGCTATTTCCGCGGCGCCAATGTCGATATCGGCAATGAATATTTGCTGTCGTCGATCGCCGTCGTCGTCATCGGCGGCACGTCCGTGGCTGGCGGCAAGGCGAATGTACCGGGCATCTGGGGGGCTGCGCTGTTTCTGGTGCTGCTGCTCACCATGCTCAACACATTCGGCGTCAGTGCGGGCCTGAGATTATTATTTACCGGGCTAATCATCGTCGGTGTCATCACCGCCGCCGGCGGCCAGAAAGCGCTTCGGTAGATCGCGGCTCAGAAGGGGCCGCGGGAAGCGATGTCCTTGAACACCTTGTCGAGATCCGTAAGCCGCCGCTGGTAGGCGGCGCGGATGCAGGCGACGTCGCTGCCGCATTTGCCGCGCAGCGTCAGCCATGCCTTCTGCGCATCACGGATGGCGTCGCGCTGTCCCATCGCCACCATCTGCAATTCTATGTCGAGCACGGTCGCCATGCGCACATCGGCATCGTTGAGGTCGAGATGGGCGCAGATCGCCTTTTCGTCTGGGGCTTGCGCCTTGGCACAGTCGAAGCTCGCGGCTTCCGCGCTTGTCACAAACAGCAGAGAGAGGGCAAAGGCGAGATATTTCAGCATGATCCGCTCCGGTATTTTTGATTTCTTTTGGGGAAGTCTGTAACTGGAGCGTAGGTTCCGAAAGCTCTGTGAAATCCGGATGAATGGTTAAGGCGCCCGCACGTGGCGGGCGCCCCAAGGCAACGATCAGGACTGGAAGAAGGCCAGGAGATCGGGGTTGATGATCTCCGGATGTGTGGTGCACATGCCATGCGGCAAGCCCGGATAGGTCTTGAGCGTGCCGTTCTTCACCAGCTTGATGCCAAGCAGGGCGGAATCGGCGATCGGCACGATCTGGTCGTCTTCGCCGTGCATGATCAGCACCGGCACGTCGATCGTCTGCAGGTCCTCGGTGAAGTCGGTTTCCGAAAAGGCCTTGATGCAATCATAATGCGCCTTGGTGCCGCCCATCATGCCCTGCCGCCACCAATTGCGGATCGCACCTTCGGAAATCTTCGCACCCGGACGGTTGAAGCCGTAGAACGGACCCGAGGCGACGTCGAGGAAGAACTGGGCGCGATTGGCCACCTGCGCAGCGCGAAAGCCATCGAACACTTCGATCGGCAGGCCGCCCGGATTCTTGTCGGATTTGACCATGATCGGCGGCACGGCGCCGATCAGCACAGCCTTGGAGACGCGGCCGGGCTTGGCGCGGGCGACATAGTGCGCGACCTCGCCGCCGCCGGTCGAGTGGCCGACATGGATGGCGCCCTTGAGATCGAGCGCGTCGGTCAGCACTGCGACGTCTGCGGCATAGGTGTCCATTTCGTTGCCGGTGTCTGTCTGGGTCGAGCGGCCATGGCCGCGGCGGTCATGGGCGATAACGCGGAAACCCTTTTCGAGGAAGAACATCATCTGCGCATCCCAGTCATCGGCC
This sequence comes from Rhizobium sp. P2_G2, assembly GCF_056403555.1. Classification (NCBI taxonomy): domain Bacteria; kingdom Pseudomonadati; phylum Pseudomonadota; class Alphaproteobacteria; order Hyphomicrobiales; family Rhizobiaceae; genus Rhizobium; species Rhizobium sp. P2_G2. The sequence continues at coordinate 83,390 of NZ_JBFUFF010000004.1, read as the reverse complement.
GAGAGCGGCCAGCCGTGATGGAAGACGATCGCCTGAGCGTCCTTCGAGCCCCAATCTTTGTAGAAAATCTCTGTGCCGTCGGCGGTGGTAACGAAACCCATGGTCGTTCTCCTTCTGGGCTTGAGTTGAGGCAGCGGGCGGTGCTGCCGGTAGAACGGGTCAAATGGTCAAGCGCGGTCCTTGCCTGTCATGCGGAAGCCGGAAGATTGGAAACCTGATTTGCGCTTTTTTGCCAAAATAGCGCCTTGCGTGAATTTAGCGATTGTTTTTGCACGCCTTGACTGCAGGAAAATGACGTATTGCAGCCCGGCTAAATTTCTGTCTGGCGCCTGCTTTGGTTATGTCAGGTCCAGTCGCGCTCACCCCTTCGCCACTTGTGCAGGCTATACCAGGAAATCAGCAGGAAGCCGCCCGCGAGGCCCAGATGCTCGAAGAAAGTATTGGTCGCCAGATCACGTTCCAGACCCGGCGGCATGCTCCAGAAGCGGAAGGCGATCAGCGTCGCAACCACGGTGAAGGTTGCCAGCACCATCGCGCCGATCCAACGCCAGAAGCCGGTGATGATCATCAAAGAGGCCCCGAGCTGGATGAGGATAATGAACGCGGCGACCGGCCGGGCCGGGGTGAGGCCATAACGCTCCACCTCGGCGACGGCGCCGCCGAAATCGTAAAATCGTATCGCAGCGCCCTGCAAATAGGCCGCGCAGAGCAGGATGAGCCCCAGCCAACGCACCGGATGGCTCATGAGCACCGGCTGGCAGGTCACGGCCAGATTGTGTTCTATTCTCGCAAGCATGTTTTCCCCTTCCGCAGTGTGATGAGCAAGGGAAGCTTACAACGGCTTTTCGGCGTCGTACAATGCCATCGGCCGATGCCGTTTGTCGGTTTATGTTGCAAAACTTCGGACCTGCCGGATAGTATCCTTTCGTCTATGCCGTCCCCTCGCAATCGATAGATTTCCCATGCGCGATTTTCAGTTTCCCGGCCGTTCCCCCGTCCGCGCCACCGGTGCGATGGCGGCAACCTCCCACCCGCTTGCAACGCTGGCGGCAATCGACATGCTGCGTTCCGGCGGCAACGCTATGGATGCGGCGGTGACTGCCGCGGCCGTGCAATGCGTCGTCGAGCCGCAATCGACCGGCATCGGCGGCGATTGCTTTGTGCTTTATGCGCCGAAGGGCGAAGGCAATGTGGTTGCGTTCAACGGTTCGGGCCGGTCGCCGGCAGCAGCGACGCTCGACTGGTACCGCGAGCGAGGTTTTGAGGCCATCCCCGAATCCGGGCCGCATGCGGTGACCATTCCCGGCGCTATCGACGCCTGGTGCCGGCTGCTCAATGACCATGGTCGCAAGGGCATCGATGCGGCGCTGGCGCCCGCCATCCGCTATGCCGAGCAGGGCTATGTCGTGCATGACCGCGTCGCTTTCGACTGGGCCGAGAAAGTGGATCTGCTCGCCGGCGACGAGGCGGCGGCGCGCATCTATCTCAAGGACGGGGCAGCGTTCCGGTCGGGCGACAGGCATGTGCAGCCTGAACTGGCGGCAACGTTGAAAACCATCGCGGCTAAGGGCCGTTCAGGTTTTTATGAAGGCGCTGTTGCCGAGGATCTGGTCTCGCGGCTCAAAGCGCTGGGCGGGCTGCACACGCTTGAGGATTTCGCCGCGGCACGCGGCGATTATGTGCAGCCGATCAGCACACATTATCGCGGCCATGACATCTATCAGATGCCGCCCAACAATCAGGGCTTGACGGCGCTGATCATGCTCAATATCCTGTCTGGCTTCGATCTCGGCTCGCTCGATCCGGATGGCGCTGCGCGGCTGCACCTGGAACTCGAAGCCGGCCGGCTCGCCTATCGTGACCGCGACACCTATTTCGGCGATCAGGACAAGGTGCATGTGCCGGTCGCCGATCTGCTGTCGATGAATTATGCAGCGCGGCTGCGGTCGGCGATCAGCCCCGATCGCGCCATGACCGACCTGCCCGCGGTTCCCCTCAGGCCAAGCGATACCGTCTACATTTCGGTGGTCGATGCCGACCGCAACGCGGTGTCTTTCATCAACTCAATCTATATGTCCTTCGGCAGTGGTGTGGTCGGGCCGAAGAGCGGCGTGGTCCTGCAGAACCGCGGCAACAGTTTCCGGCTGATCGAGGGCCATCCGAACGCGATCGCACCCGGCAAGCGGCCGATGCACACGATCATGCCCGGCATGGCGGTGAAGGACGGGCGGGTGATGATGCCGTTCGGCGTGATGGGCGGCGGTTACCAGCCCTTCGGCCATGTGCATCTGGTCACCAATCTCGTCGATTTCGCCATGGACCCGCAACAGGCCATCGATGCGCCGCGCGTCTATTACCAGAACGGCATGGTCGAGGCGGAGCGCGGCGTGGCGGCATCGGTAGTCGAAGGCCTGCAAAGGCGGGGTCATTCGGTCACGACCACGCCCGAGCCGCTGGGCGGCGGCCAGACCGTGCTGATCGACTGGGAGAAGGGCACGCTGACCGGCGCCTCGGACCCGCGCAAGGATGGCTGCGCGATCGGCTACTGAGAGTCGGTCAATATAAGTAAGTGCTTATGTTGATTGCGTATTTTCCAGATGATTTGCCGGCTTTCCACCGGTCATCAAGTCGCGGTTAAGGATTTTTTCCTAAGGTTTCCGCGCGGCGAGGCGGTTCGCCGAGGGTTGCAATCGGGCAGCCCGATGACAGCGAGATGACCCGTGACCTCGGATGCTTTTCAGAATGACATTTTCGAGCTGGCCCCCGTTCCCATGTGGATCGAGGATCTCAGCGGGGTCAAGGCGCTGTTCGACAGCTGGCGGAGCGAGGGTGTCGAGGACATAATAGCCTTCCTGGAAGAGGACATGGAACGAGTCGTGGCCTGTTCCCGGCAGATCAGGGTCATCGACGTCAATGCCAAGACGCTGGAACTGTACGAGGCCGACAGCCGCGAGCATCTTGTCGCCAATCTCGCAAAAGTCTTTCGCGATGACATGCTGGAAAACCTCATCCTGGAACTGGCGCAGCTTTGGGACGGCAGATCGGAATTTTCCAGCGATGCGGTCAATTATAGCCTTTCCGGCCGCAGGCTCGATATCCAGCTGAAAGCCACCGCGCTGCCAGGTTATGAGAAGACGCTCGGCCGATTTCTGCTGACGACGGAAGACGTCACGGTCCGCGAGGAATCCCTGTGCAAGGAAAATGCAAACCGTCGCTACGCCGAGGGACTATTCGAACATTCGCCGGTGTCGCTCTGGGTCGAGGATTTCAGCGAGGTCAAGATCCTGATGGATGATGTCCGCCTTCGCGGCATCACCGACTTCCGCGCCTTCACCGACGTGCATCCGGAATTCGTCCGCAAATGCATGAGCGAGATCCGGGTCATCGACGTCAATCGGGCGACGCTCGACCTGTTCTGCGCGCCGGACCGCAGGACGCTGCTGAGGCAGATATCCGAAGTCTTCCGCGACGACATGGAGCAGCATTTCCGCGAGCAGTTGATCGACCTGTGGAACGGCAATCTCCTGCACCATCGCGAGGTGGTGAATTATGCGCTCGACGGTTCAGAACGCTACGTGCTGCTGCAACTCTCTGTCCTCCCCGGCTCCGAGCATGATTGGTCGCTGGTGCTGGTGGCGCTGACCGACATCACCGCGCGTAAGCGGGCGGAGGCCCATCTCGAATATCTCGGCAAGCATGATGTGGCCGACGCGGCTGCATAGCCGCGTCTTCTCGTCGCTTTCACCTGCGTATCATAGCCCTTGCGGGGAGACCTAGGCTCTCGCCAGCGCCACGACCGGGTCCAGCCTCGACGCATTGCGCGCCGGCAGGTAGCCGAAGACGATGCCGATCATGGTCGAGACGCAGAAGGCCCAGACGATCGATGCCGACGAATAGACAAAGGAGAGCTTGTCGGTTGCCAGGCTGAAGCCGGCGCCGACGCCGAGTGCCGCCAGCACGCCCATGCCGCCGCCGATGAAGCAGACGAGCACGGCTTCGGTCAGGAACTGTTGCAGGATATCGCTGCGCCGCGCGCCGACCGCCATGCGCACGCCGATCTCCTGCACGCGTTCGGACACCGAGACCAGCATGATGTTCATCACGCCGATGCCGCCGACGATCAGCGAGATCACGGCGATTGCCGCCACCAGTAGCGTCAGCGTTTCCGTTGTGCTGGTGATCGTCTTGCGGATGTCGTCGGTGTTGAGGATGAAGAAATCCTTGGTCTTGTGGCGCGCCTGGAGAAAATCCGTCGTCGCCTCTTCGGCCAGCGTCGTATCGGTATTGTCGTCGACCTTGAGCAGGATCGAGCGCAGCGACGGGCTGCCGAGGAAGCGGGCCTGCACGGTCGTATAGGGCAGGTAGACGTTGAGATTGCCGCTGGCGCCGAAGCCGGTGGATTGCGCCGCGGTGACGCCGATGATCTGGCTCGGCACATTGCCGATCAGGATCACTTTTCCGATCGGGCTCTCGGTCCTGTCAGGAAACAGGGTGGTGCGGGTGTTGTCGTCGATGACGACTTCCTGTGACATGTCGTCGATACCGGATTTGTCGAAGAAACGGCCCTCGGCCAGCTGGGCGTTGCGAACGGCGAAGAAATCGGCACCGACGCCGTTGACCAGCGCATTGGCCTCCGTCGAGCCGAGTCTCAGCGTGCGCTGGCCGGTGACGGTGGGCGTCACGCCGGCGGCAAACGGCTGTTCGGCGAGCGCTTCGGCATCGGCCAGAACCAGCGTCTCGACCTTGCCGGAGCGGACGTCGCCGAAATCCTTGCCCGGGAAAATTTCGAGCGTGTTGGAACCGAGCTGGGAAATGTTGGCGAGCACCTGCTGCTGCGAGCCGGTGCCGAGTGCGACAACGGCAACGACGGAGGCGATGCCGATAATAATGCCGAGCATGGTCAGCACCGTGCGCAGCCGATGGGTGTTCATGGCGATCAGCGCCATGCGCACTGCCTCGCCGAAACGGCCGATGGCGGCGCTGATACGGCGCTTCTTGCGGCCGGATTCCTTTTCGGACAGAGCGTCGTCGGCTGCCGCTTCCGTCTGTTCCGGCACCGGATAGTCGGCGGTGATCCGGCCATCGGCGATCTCGACGATCCGCCGGGCGCGGCGGGCGACGCTCATGTCATGGGTGACGATGACGATGGTGTGTCCATCGGCATTGAGTTCAGCGAGGATTTTCAGCATTTCCTCGCCTGTATGGCTGTCGAGCGCGCCGGTGGGCTCGTCGGCGAGGATGACATCGGCGCCGTTGATCAGCGCCCGGGCGATCGAGACGCGCTGCTGCTGGCCGCCGGAGAGCTCTCCCGGCCGATGGGTGAGGCGCTCAGCCATGCCGAGCCGACCGAGCAGGGCGGCGGCCCGGTCGCGGCGCGTGTCGGTGCCGAGCCCGGAATAGATGGCGGGAAGCTCGACATTGCTGAGCGCCGTCAGTTCCGGCAGCAGGTGATAGCGCTGGAAGATGAAGCCGAAATGCTCGCGCCGGAGTGCTGCCAGTTCGTCCGGATCGAGCGACGAGGTCGAGCGGCCATCGATGCGGTAATCGCCGCGCGTCGGCCGGTCGAGGCAGCCGAGAATGTTCATCAGCGTCGACTTGCCGGAACCGGAGGGACCGATGATCGCCACCATTTCCCCGGCCTCGATATCGAGATGGACATCATGGAGCACAGTGAGCGCTGCCTCGCCCGTGCCGTAAGTGCGCTCGACGCCATCGAGGCGGATGACCGGTTCGCTCATGCTCAGAGCCCCATCGGTCCGGGTCGGCGGCGCATGAAATTGGTGCCGACGAAGTTGCCGGAACTGCGGCTGGAGACGACACGCTCGCCTGCATCGAGGCCCGATTTGATCTCGGCGCGCACCTTGTCGTCGAGGCCGACTTCGACGGCGCGGCGCTCGACTTTGCCATCGTTGCCGATCACCTCAACGAAGGTCTTGCCGCTCTTCGGGCTGGTGCGGATGGCGGTGGAAGGGATGATGACTGCGTTTTTCGCCTGGCCGAGCACGATATGGACTTCCGCGGTCATATAAGTCTTGAGGAAATTGTCGGGGTTCGGCACGTCGAAACGGCCATAGTAGTAAACGGCTGCCGAAGTCGAATCCGATGAGCTTGACGCGGCGGTGGTGGTCGTCGCGATCTCGGTATCAGAACGCAAGTCATCCGGGGCGGGATCGACGCTTTCAAGCTTGCCCTCGAACTGTTTCGAAGGGTCGCCGAGCACGGTGAAATAGACGGGTTGGCCTGGCTTGACCTTGGTCACATCGGCTTCGGAGATCTCTGCCCGCACGGTCATCTGGTCGATCCGGCCGAGCACGACAATGGTCGGCGTCGACTGAACCGCATTGAGCGTCTGGCCCTGTTGGGCTTGGATCAGCAGCACGGTGCCGTCCATCGGTGCAGTCACCTTCGTATATTGCAGATTGATGTTTGCCGTCTGCACGCCGATCTGGGCTTCGACGATCTCGGCATTGAGGGCAGAAATCTGTGCTTCCGTGGTGAGCACGGTGGTTTGGGCGGATTGCACGGCATCCTGCGATGTCGCATGGGTGTCGAACGCCGTCTGGGCGCGTTTCAACGCTTCCTTCGCATAGACGAGGCTCGCCTGCTTTTCCTGCAATTGCGCCTGGACATTGGCGAGCGCTGCATTGGCGGTCTTGAGCGCATTCTGCTGCGGTAAGCTGTCGATCTGGGCAATCAGGTCGCCGGCCTTGACCGTCTGGCCGAGCTTGACGTTGAGCGCGGTGATGCGGCCCGAAACCTGCGCGCCAACCGCGACCATCTTGGCGGGCCGCAGCGCGCCGGTTGCCAGCACTGCCAGTTCGATATCGCCGCGCTCGGCCTCGGCGGTGATCACGCCCGCGAGCGGATCAGCGGCATGGCGGTGGCGGTACCACAGAAATCCGCCTCCGCCGAGAGCCAACACGATGAGAAGGAGGACCAGATATTTGAAAAATCTTTTCATTCGGTGGGCCAGCGGAGGCTATGCGAGGACATGCTTGATCAATAGCATCTGCTTGTTTCGCGGTCATTGCGCGAATGTAAAGAAGTATTGCACTGCAAAAATGCCGCAGGCCTGCCTGCTGAAGCGCTTCGCATGACCATGGATTTGGGTGATACGCCCTGGAACGGCGGGTTACCTATGATCGCCAGAACTGCTCCCGTTATCGCATGGCATCTGCTCAGTAGACGATACGATTTCCCTCTTTGGGAAAGGTGCCGCGCCAGCCGCATGGGAAGTGTCCGCTCATGTACCAGTAAGCCTGGCTAGCATAGAACCCAGGCGGATAGACATCAGCAAATTCACCCTCTATGCACAGGTGGAGGATATCCCAATTCACGGTGTCCACGAACACTTTTGGCAGATTATTTTCAGCCACCACGCGACGCGTTTTTTCACGGACAAGCGCCTCAACAACTGGCTTTACCGCAACAGCGATGTCGTTCCATCTCCGGTATTCATCCAGAGATCGTTCGAGTAATCTGGCCCGATATTGATTAACCGCTTCCAGGCATAAGTTCTCCCATTCCAGCGAGCCGCAATGTTTGATTGCTTCCTCCCAGGAATTGAGAACTTCCGCCGTCTCCTTATCTTGAACCCCAACATTGCGGAACCACTCCACCTGTCGGAGTTCTTCCAATGCGGCCTCAGTCCTCGCATGCATTCAATCACCAGCAGCTATTGGGGTCTTTCAAATCTCTTCACCGGCCTGACGATCCGGCTTTTTGTTTTTGCGCACGTCGCTTGAAGCCACGCACCCCTTTCGGGCGACATGCGGTGGCTAGCGGTCTTACCCCCGACCGATATAGGGCATGCTCGAAGCCATCACCGTCATAAACTGCACATTGGTATTGAGCGGCAGGGCTGCCATGTAAGAGACAGCATCGGCGACATGCGCCGCATCCATCAGCGGCTCGGCCTTGATCGAACCGTCCGGCTGGCGTGCGCCCTGGCCCAGCGATGCGGCCATGTCGGTGGCGGCATTGCCGATGTCGATCTGACCGCAGACGATGTTGAACGGCCGGCCGTCGAGCGAGATAGAGCGGGTGATGCCGGTCACGGCATGTTTGGAGGCGGTATAAGCGATCGAGTTCGGGCGCGGCACATGCGCCGAGATCGAGCCGTTGTTGATGATCCGGCCGCCCTGCGGATCCTGTTTCCGCATGATGGCGAAGGCGCCGCGGGCGATCAGGAAGACGCCGTTGAGATTGGTGCCGATGACGCGCATCCAGTCGTCGACGGCGAGTTCGTCGAGCAGAACGCCCGGTGCGGTGATGCCGGCATTGTTGAAGACGACGTCGAGGCGGCCGAAGCGTTCGTTGATCTCGGCAAACAGCCGGTCGACCGAGGCGGGGTCGCTGACATCGCAGGGAATGACCGTGGTGTTGCCCGCTTGCGCTTTCGCGGCGGTCGCCTCGAGATTGTCGCGGCCACGTCCGACGAGAATGACGTGATAGCCATCCGAAACAAGCTTCAGCGATACGACCTTGCCGAGGCCGCTGCCGGCGCCGGTCACCAATGCGATTTTCATTTTCTTCTCCCGAGATTCGAACCGCGCGACCTTAGCGTTTTTGGGGCAGGTTGGAAGGCCTCAATTCTGTTGCGGCTGCGGCAGGCCGGGCGACCACCATTTGAGCGGCACGCGGCCGGTCGCCAATTGATAGATCGTGCAAGCGGTGATCAAAGCAACAACGACATTGGCGAAGACGAAGAGGATCGGCGCAAGCAGGGCAACGGGACCGCTGTCGCCGCGTTCGACGAGTCTGAGCGTAGCGGTGGAGAGCGCAGTGATGCCGAAGGTGAAGGCCCAGAAGCCCAGCGAAAAGCCGCCTTCGAGGATCCACGGCAGCAGTCTCAGCATGATCAGCACCTGCAGCACGCCGTAGCCGACCAGCATATGGGCAATAATGTCCGGCGGACCGGAATAGGCGCTGAGATAGGCCACCGCGCCGACCGCCGGCGGGGCGAGTTGGATGCCCAGCGTCGGGCGGAGCGGCGGCGGCAGAGTGACGGCGTAGAGCCGCTGCACCAGCACGGATTCCACCGCCAGCCAGCTCAGCACGCCGGCGCCGAAGAAAAGCTCGCCCCAGTTTGCCATTCCGAGCGCTGAGACGACGATCGCCGCGACGAAACTGCCGGCAACCGAGGGAAGGTAAAGCACCGCTGTGGTAGAGGCAGGTTCTCGTCCTCCCTGCCACAGGCCGCCTGTTCGCCACACCGCAAACAGCAGCGTGAAGATCGCGCCGACCCCGAACAGGATTTTCGCACCAATATGGGAATAGGGCAGGACGGCGCCGGCCGAGAGCATGGTCGAGACGCCGGCGAGGCCGATGAAACAGCAGAAAACCGGATGGGCGACTTCCTCGAACGCATCCTGTTTGGCGACGATCCATTTCGCCACGAACAGGGAAAGCAGGATGAGCCATACCAGCACGCCGACGAGGATGATTGTCTCGCCGATCGCCGGGGGCAGGGGCCAGACCTTCGTCGCCGCGCGCCACGATCCGCCCAGCCCGACAATGCCGAGCACCATGCCGAAGAAGCTCGCGGGAACAAGTGGTAGTTTGATACCGGCAGCCATCCCATCCCCCCGAAATTCACCTGCAGATCGGATCATTTCCTAGCGTCACCCGATGACCGGTCAAGCGAATTTTCGCGATGCGAGATAGCGTGCGGCGAGGTGAGCAGAGACTTAACCGCGCGTCCAATTATTTGGCAGGCGTCCGGGTGCTCAAGTTAAAAGCCTGAAAAACGATGGTAAATATTCTTCGATCGGTCGGGCGACGGAAGGAGGGCCGTCTGGCGCATCGCCTGGCTGTCTCAAATGCCGGATTGCGGCAGAGGTTTCATTGTTGCGGAGTGTCTGCGGATCAAAAATACTCCTAGCAAATAAAAAGGGAGAGGAAATGCAGGTCGGCATCAATTTGCTGTGCCTCACGGGGTTCGTCGAGAAGGCCCATCTGGCCGACATCCGGCGGCTCAAGGAGCTCGGCTATGACGGGGTGGAGATACCGGTGTTGCGCGGCGATCCGCAGCATTATGCGTGGCTCGCTAACGAGCTCGACGGCATCGGCCTGCGCCGTACGACGACCTCGGTGATCCCGTCGCCGGATGCCAATCCCGTCTCGTCCGATGCCGCTGTCCGCAAGGCAGGCATTGCGCATCTTGATTGGGCGCTGGACTGTGCCATTGCGCTCGGTGCCGAAAGCGTTGGCGGTCCGTTTCATGCGCCGATCGGGTATTTCACAGGGGTTGGGCCGACCGAGGATGAGCTCAATTATGGGGCGGATGCGCATCGCCGCATGGCCGAGCGTGCCGATGCGAACGGTCTCTTTATCAGCCTCGAACAGCTCAACCGGTTTGAGACCTATTTCCTCAACACGATGGAACAGGCGCGCTCTTATGTAAGTCGTGTCGAACATAAAGCCTTCCGCATCATGTATGACACGTTCCACGCCAATATCGAGGAACGCAGCCAGCGGGCGGCGATCGAGTCGATCAGCGGCCATATCGGCATGGTGCATGTGTCGGAGAACGATCGCGGCATTCCGGGGCGCGGCCATATCGATTTCGGCGAGATTTTCTCGACGCTTCGGCGCATCGGCTATGACGGGTGGATCACCATCGAGGCTTTTGGTTCGGGGCTGCCGGAGCTTGCCGCGGCGACGCGCGTCTGGCGGCCGCTGTTTCCGGATTTCGACACGCTATACTCGGAATCGATCCGCTTCGTCCGCACCGGCTGGGAGAAGGCGGCATGACCGACGGCACTCCGGTCATCGAAATGGCGCATATTTCCAAGGCGTTTCCGGGTGTCAGGGCGCTGGATGACGTGGGTTTCACCGTCCATGCCGGCGAGGTGCATGCGCTGGTCGGCGAGAACGGTGCGGGCAAATCGACGCTGATCAAGATTCTCTCGGGCGTCTATCGGCCAGACCAGGGCGACATCGTGCTCAATGGCCAAAAGGTGGCCTTCCGGCATCCGGTCGAGGCGCTGAGAGCCGGCATTTCGGTGATCTACCAGGAATTCTCGCTGCTACCCGAACGCACGGTGGCGCAGAATGTCTTTCTCGGCCGTGAGATCCGCAAGGGCCTGGTGCTCGACAATGCCGCCATGCGCGTCGAGACCCGGCGGGTGCTCGACCTGTTCGGCGCCGGCGCCCGGGTGTCGCCCGATGCGCTGGTTGCCGATCTCGATGTCGCGACACAGCAGATGGTCGAGATCGCCAAGGCGATCTCGCTCGATGCCCGCGTCGTCGTCATGGACGAGCCGACAGCAGCGCTCAACGAGTCGGAATGCGAGGTGCTGTTCCAGACCATCGACAAGCTCAGGCAGCATGGCACGGCGATTATCTACATTACCCATCGCATGCGCGAGGTAACGCGGCTTGCCGACCGGGTGACGGTGCTGAAGGATGGCGAGGTCGCCGCCCGCTTCGATACGCCACCGCGGCCCGAGGCCATCGTGCGCGCCATGGTTGGCCGCGATATCGCCGATTTCTACGCGCCGCCGGCGACGCGAGAGGAAGTGGGCGCGGTGGTGCTGTCGGTGCGCAATGGCGGCAATGCCAGCCTGCGCAACATCAATCTCGACCTGCGCGCCGGCGAGATCGTCGGTTTTGCCGGCATCCAGGGTGCCGGGCGTGCGGCGCTCGCCATGGCGCTGTTTGGCCAGTCGCCGTTTACCTCTGGGCGCGTAACTCTGAACGGCAGCGAGGTCGCTTTCGCCTCGCCGCGTGATGCCATCCGCGCCGGCCTTGACCTGCTGCCCGGCGATCGTAAAGCCGAGGCGCTAGTGCTGATGCAGTCGGTGCGCGACAATGGCATGCTGACATCGCGCGCGTTTGGCAATCTGGCCGCGACGCATAAGGCCAACACCCATGTCACGCTCGATGGCATGGACGGGCTGCTCGACCAGATGGAGGTGCGTGCGGCCTCCTATGAGCAGGACATCAAATTCCTCTCCGGCGGCAACCAGCAGAAGGTGATCCTCGCCCGCTGGCTGGCGCTCAAGCCCAAGGTGCTGATCTTCATCGAGCCGACTCGCGGCATCGACGTCAAGGCCAAGGCCGGCATCTATCACCTGATGCGCGACCTGGCGCGGCAGGGCACGGCGATCATGATGGTGTCGTCCGATCTGCCCGAAGTTATCGGCGCGGCCGACCGGGTGCTGGTGATGCGCGCCGGCACGATCGTCGCCGAGTTCCCGCATGGGCCGGCCGAGCATGAGATCATGCTGGCGGCGACAGGCGAAAGCGAGGTGGCGGGATGACCGACATCAGCCTTTCCCCCGCCAGACCCGGCCTGCGCTTCGAGCGCTGGGCGCCGGCTTTGCTGCTGGTCATCGCGCTCGTCATCTATGTCGTGATCGCGGTGGCGACGGACCAGACGCAATATCTTACCCTCAACAACCTGATCTCGATCGGCGACCGCTCGATCACGCTCGGCATCACGGCGGTGGGCCAGACATTCGTCATCCTGCTCGGCTCGATCGATCTGTCGGTCGCCAGCCTGATCTCGGCGGCGGCCGTGCTGACATCGGTGGTGATGAACGGCGATCCGGCGATGACCATTCCGGCGATCCTCGCCGTGCTGGCGGTCGGTGCCGTGGTCGGCGTGGTCAATGGCGTCATCGTCGTGCGCTTCGAGGTCAATCCGCTGATCGCCACGCTCGGCACCAGCCTGATCATCCAGGGCATCCTGTCGGCCTTCGTGTCGAATTTCACCGGCTCGGTGCCGGAGGAATTCCAGGCCTTCGCCTATGGCGGCCTTGGCGGCGTGCCCTATGGGCTGATCTTCCTCGCGGTCCTCGTCGTGCTGGCCTGGTTCGTGCTCCGCTTCACGCCCTTCGGCTCCAACATCTATTCGGTCGGCGGCAATCCGGATGCGGCGCGGCTGGCCGGCATCAAGACGAGCCGTATTTTCCTGGCGGCACACCTTATCTGTTCGCTGTCGTCGGCCGTGGCCGGGCTCTATCTCGCGAGCCGCTTACGCTCCGGCGCGCCCTGGGTCGGCGCCGATGGCGTCTATGACCTGCAATCGATCGCGGTCGTGGTCATCGGCGGTACGATCCTGGCCGGTGGGCGCGGCGGCATCTGGGGGACGATTGCCGGCGTGCTGATCTTCTCGCTGATCGACTCGATCTTCAACCTCGCGGGCGTCGATGCCTTCGCCAAGCAGGTGCTGCGCGGCATCATCATCATCGCCGCCGTTGCCTTCTATGCCGTGCGTTCGAAGAGGCTGGTGGCATGACCGACCAGGCCTTCGCCCATACCGAAAAGCCCCGGCGCAAATTCAGCCTGCCGCAGGTCAATCCGATCTATTTCGTGCTTGCCGCGCTGATCGTTGCGATCATCGTCTACAATCCAAGCTTCGTGCAGCCCGGCGGCTACATGAACTTCATCAAGCGTGGCGCACCGATCGCGATTCTTGCTCTCGGGCAGCTCTATGTACTGGTTTCGGGCGGTTTCGACCTGTCGCAGGGCTCGCTGATGACGCTGGTCGTGGTCGGCTCGTCCATGCTGCTCGGCACGGATGTCGAGACGACGGTCTGGGTGATTGCGGTGATGTTCGCCGTCGGGGCGCTGGTCGGGCTGATCAACGGGCTTGTCGTCTGTTACCTCAAGGTGCCGTCGCTGATCGCCACTTTGGGCATGATGATCACGCTCAATGGCGTCGCCTTCATGTGGTCGGGCGGCTCGCCGCGTGGCTATCTGGCCGACAGTTTCCGCTGGTTCGGGCGCTACAATTTCACCGGCCTGCCGGTCATCCGCATCCTGCCGGTGGCGATCATCGTGCTGATCGTCGTCTGCTTCGTGCTCTACTGGCTGATGCATCGCACCAATCTCGGCCGGATGATCCATGCGATCGGCGACAATCCGCGCGCAGCACAGCTGGCCGGCGTGCCGGTCAATCGCGTCCGCATCCTCGCCTTCGTCATCTCGTCGCTCACGGCAGTCATCACCGGCATTCTGCTCGGCGGCTTTGCCGGGGTATCGACGGATGTCGGCAAGGGCTGGGAATTGCAGGCGATCACGGCGGCGGTGCTCGGCGGGGCGCAACTACTCGGCGGCCGCGGCTCGGTGTCGGCAACGATTGCCGGTGCGCTGACGCTGACGGCGATCTTCACGCTGCTCAATTTTGTCGGCCTGCCGCAGCCGGTGCGGCAGGTGGTGCAGGGGGTGATCCTGATCGCCGCCGTGGCGCTCGCCATGAACAGGCGCAAGCATACCGGCCGCTAGGCCGCACGAATTCCGCATGGCGGGAGGTTTGCCATGCGGATGGAGTCATCGCAACCAAAGGGAGGAACTGATGAAGCAACTACTCTTTCTCGCACTCACGATGGGGCTGACATTGGTCACCAATGCCTTCGCCCAGGCACCTAATTTCGACGATCCGAAGGAATTCGCCCGCCAGCGCGAACTCCTGAAGGTCAAGCCCATGGGGCCGGAAGGCAAGCCCTGGGAACAATATCTGGTCGACGGCATGAAGGACACGTCGAAGTTCAAGAAGGATGGGCCCTATACCATCTGCTTCTCGAATGCCGGCGTGAATAATCCCTGGCGCGTGGTCGGCTATACCGACATGCAGCAGGAAGTGAAGCTGCATTCGGATATCAAGGAACTGATCCATGTCGACGCGCAAGGCTCGGATGAGAAGCAGATCGCTGACATCAACGACCTCTTGAACGGCGGCAAGTGCAGCCTGCTGATCGTTGCGCCGAACACCACGGCAGCCCTGACGCCGGCCGTCGAGAAGGCCTGCGCCAAGCTGCCGGTCATCGTCTTCGACCGCGGCGTGACCACGACCTGCCCGATCACCTTCGTGCATCCGATCGGCGGCTATGCCTTCGGCATCCTCGGGGCCGACTACATCGTCAGCAAGGTGCCAAAGGGCAGCAATGTACTGATGCTGCGCATCCTGCCCGGCGTCGACGTGCTGGAAAACCGCTATGCTGCCGGCAAGCGGATTCTGACGGAAGCGGGTATGAAGATTGTCGGCGCCGAATTCACCGATGGCGACAATGCCAAGACCAAGTCGATCGTCGAGGATTATCTGCAGCGCGGCAAGATCGACGCGGTGTGGATGGATGCCGGCGCCACCTCGGTTGCGGCGATCGAAGCCTTCCAGGACAGCGGCAACGACGTGCCGGTCTTCGTCGGCGAGGACCAGCAGGATTATCTGCAGAAGTGGAAGGAACTGAAGCTCAACGCCATCGCACCGACCTATCCGACCTATCAGTGGCGCACGGCGATCATCGCCGCCCTGCACGTGCTGAAGGGCGAACCGGTGCCCGGCCCGGAATGGATCCTGCCCCAGCCGGCCATCACCCAGGATACGCTCGACAAATATGTCAACACCTCGATGCCGCCGCTGCATTATGCATTCTGCGGCTGCGAGAACATGCCGAACTATCCGGCGGCGTGGATGCATAAGTAAGATTGACTGGCGGACTGCGAGGGGCGCCGTGAGGCGCCCTTTTCGCGCCCACTGGTTCGAGAAGAGATGGCGCCGCACGGCGCCAACTTCATTTGGGGCAAGGGGCCGCCGCGGGTTTTCCTCGCCCCTTGCGGGAGAGGATACGAAGACCGGGTGAGCGTAAGCGAACCCTTGGACGAAGTTGGTGAGGGGTGAAAACTCCGTCACATTACCCCTCACCAAGCGCGGCCAAGGGTTCACTGCGTTCACCCGGCCTTGCTATCCTCTCCCGCAAGGGGAGAGGTAGGGTGCCACAAGCTCACCTCGCCAAATGCTGTTCCAGCGTCTGCCGAACTCGCTCAAAATCCACGGCAATCCGCTGCCGCTCGGTCAGGCTCGTATGCGGACGCCAGGCGAGCCGCAACCGGGCACGCTCGGCGCCGGCAGCATCCGAGATTGCGGCATCGAGGTGTATCTCGCGCTGCGGCTTGCCGAAGGCGATGATCGCTGTGTCGCCCACCACAAGCTCGGTAAAGGCATCGCTGCGCTCATGCAGCCAGGCGAGCAATGTCTCAGCCGGGCCGGCAAGCGGGGCGATGCCGAAGGCGGCGAAGCCGAGTGTTATGGCCGCCGGGCCAGCGGTGATCGCGCCGTCGAGGCGGCGGCGAATGAGCTGGGCGTCCGACAGGCGCCGGATGATGTCGAAGGCGGTGCTGCGCGACACATCCGCCTTTTCGGCCAGATCCATGACGCCGGTGCTGTCGTCCCGGCTGAGTTCGGCCAGAATGCGCGCCAGCGAGGCGACGCCCTGGGTTTCCTCGACGCTCATTGCCAGGACCTCGTTGCCGAACGGTTATAGCTGTTGCCGGGATAGTGGACGCGGAAGGCGCGCGGATTGTAGCCCTCGCCGAGGCCTGAATGGAAGACGAGATCATCCGGCAGGTCCCAGCGTACGCGATCCTCGACCCAGGCATCGGGCTTCAGCGAGCGCGTCGCCGCACCCTTGGTGATCGCCACATAGAGCGGCACGTCGACGCGTTTCGGCACCCATTGGCCCTGCAGCGAGGCATGCAGGATCTCCATGGCGCGAAAACCCATCGACGCCGGATAGTCGACGGCGGCGAGCTGCACCTGGTGGCGGATGGCGAGCTTGTAGGCGAAGTTGAGGTCGCCGCCGGTATGCGGCGGAAATTCGCCGCGCGGCGTGGCGAAATCGTTGAACGCCTGCAGGGAACCGACACCTTGCAGGCCGCTGTCGCACCAGACGCCCGAGATCGGTGTGGCGCGGGAGAGATGATCGCGGACAATGTCGCGCGCCCGTTCGCGGTCCCAGCCGGTCCATTCGACCGGCAGCAGCTGGATTTCGGGGAAATTGGCGAAGGCCGACAGTGCCGCGGCGAGCCGCTTGCGCGCCGGCTCGGCCTCGGAATGGCCCGGCAGCATCAGCACCGGACCTTGACCAGCCAGGCGTTCGCCGAGCCAGATGGCTGAGAGACGGCCGATGCCGGCATCGTCGGCACAGACGAAGCTCAGATAGGGCACATTTTCCGTCACGCCGCGATCGACAAGCACAACGGCGATGCCGGCCGCCATGGCGCGGCCAACGGCGGGCGCCACGACATCCGGCACGGCGGCGCTGACCAACAGGCCGTCGACGCCCTCGGCGATGAAGGCGTCGATGTCGGCAGCCTGCTGCAGACCATCCTCGTTGGCGTGGCGCACGGTGAAGCGATCGACAGCGCGGCCGAGCCGGGCGGCGGCGAACTCGGCGCTATGCACCAGGGCATAGCGCCACGGATTGGAGAGTGAGGCGTTGGAAAAGCCGATACGGTAGCGGCCGTCGCGATGGCGCACAGGCGGCGCCGACAGCGCGACCGGCCCCGTCTCCGGTTTTTCGCGCAGCCGTTCGGACTCGGTCAGCCGATGGCCGCCGCCGGCGGGCGGGCAGGGGTGGGCGCCAAACCGGGTGGCGAAGGCCGCTGCGGCCGGGCCGACGCAAAGGCTGCCGCGGACGCGGTGGACGAGGCCGGCTTCTTCGAGGATGCGGGCAATCCGATAGGAACTGGCGCGCGCAATGCCGCATTCGGCGGCGAGATCAGTAAGTTTTGCCTCACCATTATGCTGCGCCAGCGCCAGCAGCAGCGTGATCGCATCATCGATACCATTGCGGTATTGGCCCATGCCGCCTCCCAACGTTTGGACCCTTTCATTAGAGGATGCTTGGGCTCTGCAAGTCAACCGGTCTGTCTCAAATAGCGGATTCCGTGCAAAACATGGCCGTAGGACATGGCATTTTCGCTGCCTATCATCGCCGTCATCGGGAGCGGCACGCTCCGCTCTCCCCGTGACGATCGAGGAGGAAACGTCATGACCGCCTATCTGTTCACCAATGTTACGGTCTGGGACGCGATCGACGACGAAGCCTATCGCGGCGAGGTTTTGGTCGAAGGCAACCGGATCAAGACGGTCGCGCGCGGCGCCAACCAGATCGCCCGTGAAAATGCAGCGGAGGTGATCGACGGCGGCGGCCAATTCCTGATGCCCGGCCTTGTCGAGGGCCATTGCCATCTGAGCTTCACCAATCCCAGCCGCAATCAGGACCTCGGCGAAATCCCGCCGGAGGAACATCTGCTGAAGACGATGCGCAATGCGACGCTGCTGCTCAATTGCGGCTTCACCTCCGCCTATTCTGCCGCCTCGGCAAAGCTTCGCCTCGACGTGGTGGTGCGGCAGGAGATCGAGGACGGCTATCTTGCCGGGCCGCGCTACAAGGCGGCGGGGCCGGAAATCACGGTCACCGGCGGGCTTGGCGACGAGCGCAAGAACCATGGCAATTTCGAAGGTTTCGGCATGATTGCCGATGGCGTTGCGGAAATCCGCCGCGCGGTGCGGCTTTGCGTGCGCGAAGGTGTCGACAACATCAAATTCAACGTCTCCGGTGACGAGTTCACCTCCAATATCCGCGCCGAACTGGTTTCGATCAGCCAGGAGGAGTTGAACGCTGGCGTCGAGACGGCGCATGATTTCGGCAAACGGGTGGCAACGCATGCGCGCGCAGCCGAATCCGTCAAGCGGGCGCTGCGGGCCGGTGCGGACTGCATCTATCATTGCGATTTCGCCGACGAGGAGGCGCTCGACATGCTCGAAGCCGCCAAAGACCGGGTGATCGTCGGCCCTGCCTTTGGCCTGGTGCACAATTCGGTGTTCGAGGGCGATGTGGTCGGCATGACCAAGGCCGTCGTTGAGCGCATGGGCCTGCCGCGCAAGCTGGAGCACACGATCGCCACCTATCGTGAGATGCGCAAGCGCGGCATGCGGGTGGTGATCGGCGGCGACTATGGTTTCACCGTCACGCCGATGGGGCAGAATGCGCGCGACATCGGCCATTTCGTCAAATTCTTCGGCTATTCGCCGGTCGAGGCGCTGCGTTGCGCGACAATCGTCGGCGCCGACCTGATGGGCCACAAGGGCGAACTCGGCATCGTCAAGGCCGGCGCGCTTGCCGACCTGCTGCTGGTCGACGGCGACCCGCTCAGGGACCAGTCGGTGCTGGTGGGGCCTAGCCATTTCTCGATGATCATGAAGGACGGGTCGATGCATCGCGATCCGCGCAAGGCGAAACGGCAGGTACGGCGGGTGGCGGCGGAGTAGTTCGCGTCAGGATTCATGGTTCAGCCGAGTCTGCCGGCGGCGGTAGGGTCGGTGCGTGTTATGACGGGGTCTGCGCATGTGGCAAAGACCCTCTCTGGCCTGCCGGCCATCTCCCCCACAAGGGGGGAGAAGACGCGCGGCACGCTCTTTGCCTCAATTGGGGCACAGCGAAGCCGCGGGTTAAGCCCCTCCCCCTTGTGGGGGTCCGAAGGACGGGTCGAGACCAGTGGCTCGACCCCGTAAGTTGGGGCGGGGTCTTTGCGCCGTATGCGACAGCTCTGATGTCCATGGGGCAGCCTAGCCCGCAAGCTGGTCAACGAATGTCAGTATGATGTGGATCGCGCAGCGAGTTCTCAGCCGCCTCGGAAAAACGCGTCCCTGATACACTCACCGCTTCAGCGACAACCCCATGCCGGCCGTCAGCTGGCTGGATGTCGGCGTGCCGGGCTGGGTGGTCCTCTCCCAGGCGATGTCGGCGTTGAGATCGAGCGAGCGGGACAGGCCCCACGTCAGGCCGGCGCCGAGGTCGTAGACTTTCTGGTTGGCCTGCGCGGCGTCGGAATAGTCGCGGATGGTGAAGGCGGTGCTGACATGGCCCTTGAGCGTATCGATAATGTCCTGGGTGATCAGTGCATTGGCGGTATAGGCGATGTCGCCGCTGGCGCCGGCCGTGGTCGATGGTTCGATCAGGGTCGTCAGGCCGAAATTGACGTCGGTGCCGCGCTGGGGCGACCAGGTCGCGTTGCCGTTCAGGGTGGCGGCGGAGATTGATTTCAGCCGGGAATCGTCGAACTGCGCCAAGGCATAGCCGCCCGCCAGTTCGCCGCGCAGCTTGTCGCCGAAATCGGTTTCGACGCCGCTGCGCAATTCGTAGACCTGCGCATCGCGGACGAAGCCGAGGCTGTCCTTGTGCTCGTCATAGATCGTGCGGGCATAGGACGCCTGGATGAAGGGGATCATCGCCGCCGAGACCTCGTAGCCGATGCGGCCACGCAGCGTCACGGTGTTTTGATTGCGGTCGGCCTGCGACACGAACTGGCCGGGCGTCACTTCGGCATCGCCAAAGGTCTGCCGCTGGAAATCGACACCGGCAGTGCCTCTGATGAGGCCGAGGTTGCGGACGATTTCGGCGGTCGCCGTCGTCGTGTTGACCAGCGACTGGCTGGTGGCGTTGGAAATGGCGTTGACGGCGCTGATATCCTCGCGCTGGACGGAATAGCCGGCTTTCAGGTTGACCGCGGTGCCATCGGTGATGTCGAGTCTCAGCGCCGCATCGATGGAGCCTTCGGGATCGTCCTGCCTGATACCGCTCAGCGTCTTCTGCCAGGTGCCCTGGGTGTTGATATCGAGCTGGTGCTCGTCCCAGTCCGATGTCAGGCTGCCCTTGAGGCCGGTCTGCAGGAAGGTGCGGTTGACGGAATCCTTGCCCGTCGCGGTCCGCTCGGTGTTGATCGATTCCGACACGGTCGGCCGGAGAATGAAGGAGCCCATCCGGATGCCCGGTGTCAGCCCGTCATCGACCTTGCGCGGCCTGTTATCATCGACCTTCTGGTCGCGCATGTTCTGGCGGCGCAGTTCTTTCAGCGTCGCCGCATCGGCAATGGCGTTGAAATCGGCGCTCGGATCGAAATCGGGGTCGGCCGAAGTGACCGCGTCCTGTCCGGGCCTGCCGTTGCGGTCGGTATTGCCGGTGTCGGAATCGTCCGCCGTCGAGTCGTTGTTCGGATCCTGCGCCTGCTGATCCGGTGTCGTGGCGGTCAGCGGCTGGTTGAGCCGGTTCGATGCGCCGGTATCTGTCGGCGTCGCCGATTGCGCCGCCGCATGCCCGGCCGCGAGCAATGCCGCCAGCACGGCCGCCGACAGGCCTGCCGAAACGAGTTTGGCGTTGAGACGACGGTTTTTCATGCTCGGCCGGCCGGTCACAGCTGTTTCAAATCATTACCCATTGGTAAAGGAGCAAGGTTAACCATTCCTTTCAAAGTGCCGTGCCGAGCCACAAATCAGGCGACTTCATCCGGTTGAAGGTGGCGGCGAGGGCGCGCGATGTGACGGATTTCCGGTCTGGACATCGCCGCAGTAAAGAGTAGATCGGGCCAATGACAGAAAATGTGCTGAAACTCCCCCAAAGCGACGCCGCCCGGTCGGCGATCCGGACGATAAAATACGAGAAGGCCGGGTTGACCGAGCTTGAGCGCGCGCTCGGCAATGGTCTGTCGAGGCCCTTCGAAGAGGCGGTGGAACGCCTCGTCAAATTGCCGGGCCGTGTGGTCGTCACCGGCGTCGGCAAGAGCGGTCATGTCGGCACCAAGATCGCGGCGACGCTCGCCTCGACCGGCACGCCGGCTTTCTTCGTCCATCCGGTCGAGGCCAGTCACGGTGACCTCGGCATGATCACCGTGCACGACGCGATCATCGCGATTTCCTGGGGCGGCGAGACGACGGAACTGCAGGCGATCATCGCCTATTCCAGGCGTTTTTCCATTCCACTGATCGCCATCACCTCGGGCAAGGATTCGACGCTGGCGCGTGCCGCCGATATCGTGCTCTGCCTGCCGAAGGTGGATGAGGCCTGCCCGCATGGGCTGGCGCCGACGACGTCGACATTGATCACGCTGGCCATGGGCGATGCGCTCGCCGTGGCACTGCTGGAAGCACGCGGCTTCACCGCACTGGATTTCAAGACCTTCCATCCCGGCGGCAAGCTGGGGGCGACGCTGTCGCATGTGCGTGAGGTCATGCATACCGGCGACAGCGTGCCGGTCGTATTGCTGGGTACAAGCGTGCCCGACGCGGTCATGACGCTGACTCAAAAGCGCTTTGGCTGTGTCGGCGTCGTCGATGATGACGGCGTGCTGGTGGGGATCGTGACGGATGGCGATATTGCCCGGCGGCTCGGCAAGAACCTTGTCGAGATGAAGGTCGAGGACATCATGACCCATAGCCCCAAATTCGTGCATGGCGATATGCTCGCCACCAGCGCCATGGGGCTGCTCAACCAGTACACGATTTCGGCGCTGATCGTCACCGACGAGGACAAGCGCCCGGTCGGGGTGGTGCATTTCCACGACCTGCTCAGGATTGGCGTGGCGTAGTTACTGCGCGGAGACCGCGGCGATGCTGTCGCTGCATTGGCGAATGATCTTCGTGTCGCCTTTGGCTTTGGCAAGTGCCTGGAGAGCGGCCTTCTTCCATTGGGCCAGCTGTTCCGGGCTCGGCTCGATCAGCGGCACGGTGCAGACCTCATCCATGGGAAAGGCCGGGCCGATCATGGGCAGCACGGCATCCGGATTGACCTTCAGCGCCGCCGCGACCGCGCCGACCAGGTCTTCTCCGGTCCCGGCATCGGTTCCGGGCCGCAGCCGGGCGGCAATATCAAGCCAGGCCTCGTCGCCGGTCGCGATCGCGTCGAGCACATGCTGCCAATCCTGCGGCGCAGTGGACGACAAAGTGGCGACGAGCTTGACCGGTCCGTTCCTGTCGATATCGGCTGCAATCTGCTCCGCAGTCCTTTCCGCTGCCATCAGCGGCACCGCAGCCAGTGCCAGCAGGATTGCAGTGCGCAGCGCGATGATCATGCCGTGACCTTCAGCGTTTGATCCTTGGAGCCCGAAATCCTGTGCCGTATGGATGGCCCGAGGATGATGCAGCCTTCCGAGGCATCGTGCTTGGAATTGTCGCCGTGGATGAGGAATTCCGATCGGCCGAATGTGTTGGTGTCGGCGCTCGGGGTCAGCGCCATGACATGCGGCCCATGCGTCCTGGTGTCATAGGGGGCGCTGATCGCGTAGGTGCCCTGCGGAACCGGGCCGACATTGCGGACATTCTGCATGTCCGGATTGTTTCGCCCTTGTCCGGTCCCGGAATATCCGGTTCCGACCAGTTTCGTTCCCTGCTTCATCTCGCCTGATTTCTGACTATAGGTCCACGTCATTTGCTCCTCCAGTTCTCGCTGTCGCTATACTGGTCCGAGCAAGTTGCCGGCGCGGTTACCACGGGAACACTGTTACATCGCCTCGACCATCAGCCCGCTGCCACGGCTGCCCACCACCCTGACCTTGGAGCCGAGCGGCAGGTCGGGACCGTTGACCATCCAGACGGTGTCGCCGATCTTGACGCGGCCATGGCCGTTGACGATCGGGTCGATCAGATTGGCGGTGCGGCCGATCAGCGTCGCGCCACGGTCGTTGAGCAGCGGCTCATCAGTCCGGGCGTTGGAACGGATCAGCCAGCGGCGGCCGATGAAGACGCTGATCACCGAAAGGATCGCGAAGACGATCCACTGGACCTCCCAGCTCCACCAACTCGCGCCCCAGAAGGCGACCGACAGGCCGCCGGTGACCAAGCCGGCGAGGCCGACCCAGACGAGGAAATTGCCCGGGACGAGGATTTCGGCGACCAGCAGGATGACGCCGAAGATCAGCCAGCTCCAGGCACCGAATTCGTGGATGAGGTTGAGGATCATGTCTGGTTACCTCCCGGTTGGAAAGGCGACACGAACGGGTTGGGGTTGGCGTTGGTGACGATCGGGGTCGTGCGCGATGCGCTGTTGCGCGTGGTCGGCGCGGGGGTGGGGGTCGGCGTGTCGCCGCCGCCGAACACCTCCCTGGCAATGGCGCCGATGCCGCCCAGCGAGCCGATCAGGGAGGAGGCTTCCATGGGCATCAGCACGATCTTGGAATTGTTGGCCGAGCCGATGGCAGTCAGCGCTTCAGTGTATTTCTGCGCCACGAAATAGTTGATCGCCTGGACATTGCCGGCGGCGATGGCTTCCGAGACCATGCGCGTCGCCTTGGCTTCGGCCTCGGCCAGGCGTTCGCGGGCTTCGGCGTTGCGGAAGGCGGCTTCGCGCTCGCCCTCGGCCTTGAGGATGGCGGCCTGCTTGGCGCCTTCGGCTTTCAGGATCTGCGAGTTGCGCAGGCCTTCGGCTTCCAGCACCTGGGCGCGCTTCTCGCGTTCGGCCTTCATTTGCCGGGCCATCGAATCGACCAGGTTCTGCGGCGGGGTGATGTCCTTGATCTCGACGCGGGTGATCTTGATGCCCCAGGGATTGGCCGCCTCGTCGACGGTCCTGAGCAGCCGCTCATTGATCGTGTCGCGGTTGGAGAGCAGTTCGTCGAGATCCATCGAGCCCATGACCGAGCGGATATTGGTCATGGTCAGGTTGAGCAGCGCCTGGTTGAGGTTGGAGATCTGGTAGGCGGCCTGCGGCGCATTCAGCACCTGGTAGAAGGCGACGGCATCGGCCTTGACGCTGGCATTGTCCCTGGTGATCACTTCCTGGGTGGGAACGTCGAGCACCTGCTCCATCATGTTGAGCTTGGCGCCGATTGAGTCGATGAACGGGATGATCAGGTTGAGGCCGGGATGCAGGGTCTTGGTATAGCGCTTGAAGCGTTCGACGGTGTAGTTATAGCCCTGCGGGACGGTCTTGATACCGGCAAACAGTGTTAAAATCACCAGAACGACTATGGCGACAACCGCCCAGTCCATGCCGGAAAAGGAATCCATTTTCGCGCGCTCCCTCGTTGCGAAATTCATGCTTGTTCGTAACATAGAACGTTGGAGTGGCGCGCTTTATTTGCAAGAGGCCGCGTCCTTCAATTACCCGGATTCGACCATATTGCGCCGGTACTGACCCGGCGTCATGCCGGTCTCGCGCGAAAACACGGCGCGGAAGAAGGCCATGTCGGAAAAGCCGGCGCGTTCGGCGACCGTGTCGAGCGACAGCTGCTTTTGCGCCAGCATCGTCTTTGCGGCTTCGATCCGCCGCAGTTGCAGGAACTTGATCGGCGTGACGCCGTAATTGTCCTGGAAACGGCGCTGGAAGCTGCGCAGGCTCATATTGCAGAAGGTCGCCATATCGGGGACGGTGAGGCCGCCGCCGCCGCGCCGGTCCATTTCCCGTTCGAGCGCTTCGAAGATAGTCGCATCTCTCGGCGCCGCCACCAGCTTGGTGGCGTAGACCGACTGCTTCTGGCGGATGGTGTCGGCCAGCAATGTCTGGCCAAGACTTTGCGCCAGCGCGCCACCTTGCGTCTTTCGGACGATGTGCAGGCAGAGATCGACGATCGACAGCAGGCCGCCGGCCGTGATGACATCGCCATGGTCGACCAGCATTTCTCGTGTGTTCCAGCGCACTGCGGGGTAGGTGCGCGTGGCAAAGTCCACGTAGTTCCAGTGTGTCGTCGCCTCGCGGCTGTCAAGCAGGCCGGCGGCGGCCGGGAGGAATGCGCCCAGACAGGCACTGGCAATCGTGGCTCCCGCGTCAGCCGATTGGCGCAGCAAATCGAGCTCGGGGATGTCAAAGTCCTGCAGCAGGCGCGCGGAGTCCATCGGCGGGATGATCAGGTAGCCGCTGCCCATATTCTCGATCGGCTGCAGCTTGATCGTGCCATCCTCCCATTCGAACCTGTTGCCGGTGCCGACGAGCCGGATATCGAAGACGGTGGCGCCTGAATGACGGTTGCCGAGGCGAAAGATGGAGGCCGCGAGCATGGCAAAGCCTGGTTGGGTGCCAGCGTGAAAGAGAATAGAAACAGGAATCGGCTTTGGCAAGAATGCCTCCATAAATGGCTTATTTGCCAATTGCGTCTTTTATAGCATGGCGTAGTTTCTGGCGCAAATACAGCAAAGGAGGCGAAAATGCCAGACAAGGAAGTAGCGCTCACATTGGTCGGCGGTCCGACGGTGCTGGTCGAGTATGGTGGATTGCGGTTTCTCACCGATCCGACTTTCGATCACAGCGGCCACGAATATCCCCGCAATGGTGTAACGCTCAAGAAAACCGCAGACCCTGCTCTTACGCCAGAGGCACTGGGCAAAGTCGACGCGGTGCTGCTGAGCCATGACCAGCATGCTGATAATCTCGATGACCATGGGCGGGAATTTTCCGAAACCGTGCCCGTCGTGCTGACCACGCCAGTCGGCGCCGGCCGTCTTCAGGGCAATGCCCGTGGTCTCGCCGTCTGGGAGACCGAGACGTTTCACGCAGCCGATGGCACTGAGGTGCGGATCACCGCGACACCCTGCCGTCACGGACCTGCGGGCATCGAGCCGGTGACCGGCGATGTCACCGGGTTTGTGCTCGAGACGGTGGACGGCTCGTTGCCGTCGCTCTATGTGACGGGCGACACGGTCTATTACGAGGGCGTGGCCGAGGTGGCGCGGCGGTTTTCGCCGGGCTTTGTCCTCGCATTCGCCGGGGCGGCGCGGGTTCGCGGTCCGATCGATCTCACCATGTCGGCCAATGACCTGCTCGACACGGCCAATGCCTTTCCGCAGTCATTGATTATCCCGGTTCATACGGAAGGCTGGGCGCATTTCACCCAGGCCGCCGAGGAAGTCGCGGGCGTGTTCGGCGCGCTCGGTCTCGGCCATCGCATCCGGACAATCAAGCCGGGCGATCGCACGATCCTCGGCTAGATCCAGCCCAGCAGTTCGCGCCGGACCTGGGCTTCGAGCACGTTCATCCCATCGTCGCTGTCGTTGAGGCAGGGGATGTGGGTGAACTTCTCGCCGCCATGGTGGAGGAAGGATTCCCTGGCCTGTTCGCCGATTTCTTCCAGGGTTTCCAGGCAGTCCGAGACGAAGCCCGGATTGAAGACGGCCAAGCGTTTGACACCCTCAGCCGGCAAAGCCTCGATGGTCTTGTCGGTATAGGGTTTCAGCCATTCTTCCGGTCCGAAGCGCGACTGGAAGGTCAGCATCAGCTTCTTCTCGTCCCAGCCGAGCCGCTGGCGCAGCAGCCGGGCGGTCTTCTGGCAATGGCAGTAATAGGGGTCGCCCTTGTCGAAATAGCTCTGCGGAATGCCGTGGAACGAGGCGATCACCAGGTCCGGCTGCCAGTCGAGCGTCGCCAGGTGATTGGTGATCGAATTGGCCAGCGCTTCGATATAGGCCGGATGGTCATGGTAGGGGGGCACCGTGCGGATCGCCGGCTGCCAGCGCATTTTTTGCAGTGCGTCGAAGGCCTTGTCGTTGACGGTCGCCGTCGTGGCTGCGGCATATTGCGGATAGAGCGGGAAGATCAGGATGCGGTCGCAGCCCTGGGCCTTGAGCGCATCGAGCCGTTCGGCGATCGACGGATTGCCGTAGCGCATGCCCCAATCGATGACGACATTGGGGAAATCCGCGAGCCGTTCAGCCATTTTCTCGGCCTGCGCCCGCGTATAGGTGCGCAGATAGCTCTCGTCCTTCTCCTTGTTCCAGATCGTCTCATAGGCCTTGCCGACTTTTTGCGGGCGGCGGTTCAAGACGATGCCGAACAGGATCGGATACCATTTCCACGGCGACCATTCGATCACCCGGCGATCCATCAGGAATTCCTTGAGATAGCGGCGCATCGAGGCATAGTCGGTGCCATCTGGCGTGCCGAGATTGACGAGCAGCACACCGACTTTGCCGGATGTCACCGACGGATGGCCGGTGGGGAGCTGCGCTGCTGCAATGGTCATGATCGGTCCTGTTTTTCTTTGTTCTACGCGCAACGCCGCAGCGCGGATGATGCCGCCCCGGATATAGAAAAGAACAGCGGCCCGGAAAAGACCGGGCCGCTGGAAAGAAGTACCACAGATGTCGTTTACTTGGCGGGGATCGTCAGGTCCGCGCCGATCGTCAGCGCATGCGGCCGCATGCGGTTGGCTTCACGAATCTTTCTCCACTGAGCACCTTCGCCGTAATAGGTCTTGGCTAGATCCCAATAGGTGTCGCCCTTCGCGATGGTGTGCTTGGTTTCCTTGCCGGCGGTCTCGGAGGCCCCGGTATCGGCCGGCTTGGCCTCCGTTGTCGTGGTCGTCGCCGGCTTGGTTTCGGTTGTGGTGGTGGTCGTCGCCGCCGGTTTGGTCTCGGTGGTCGTGGCGGCGGGCTTGGCTTCCGTCGTTGTCGTCGTAGCAGCAGGCTTTGCCTCAGCGGCAGCCGCGACGACGGTCACGCGGCCATCGGTATAAGGCTTGTAAGGCGAGTGCTTGCCGATAAAGGCGGCGACCACGTCTTCGAGGTTCGGGCCGTAGTCATAGGCATCGATGCCCTTGTCCTTGAATATCTTGTAGCCGTCGCCGCCGCTGCGCATGTAGTTGTTGGAGACGATGCTATAGGTCTTGTTCGGATCGAGCGGTGTGAAACTACCGTTCTCGGCCACGTCGACCGACGTGATACGCTGGCCGACCGGCTTGCTGGCGTCGAAGCTATATTTCAGCCCGGCGACCTGCGGAAAGCGGCCGGCACCGTCGGCAACTTGGCTCAGGCCGTTTTCGAGCGCGGCCTTGACGTCCTCGCCCTTGAGCTTGAAGGTGGCGATGGTGTTCTGGAACGGCAGCACGGTCAGCACCGCGCCCATCGAAATGTCGCCGCCGTCGATCGAGGCACGCAGGCCGCCGCCATTGGCGATGGCAATCTGGACGCCTTGCGCCTTGGTGCTGTCGAGCATGGCGTCGGCCACGAGGTCGCCCATCTGGCATTCCCTGGAGCGGCAGGTGTCGTGCGAGCCGTCGATCGCGGTCGTTGACGAGCCGATGATCTTCTTCTTGACCGCCTCGATCGGCGCGCCGAGTTCCTTGATCCGGGCGGCGAGCACCGGATCGGGCTTGAACGAGGAATCGACCAGGATCGGGTCACCCTTTGCGGATTTGACCACGCCCTTGTCATCGAAGATCACGGTTATATCGCCGAGATATTTGCTATAGGAGGCGGCCTGGACCACCGGCACCTTATAGCCGCCAGGATTGTCAGCCCAGGTCGGGTAGGGGCCGGCCGCACTCTTGTCGGTGTTGGATAGCAGCGTGTGCGAATGGCCGCCGACCACGACATCGACATCCGGGATCTTGGCGATCGCGTCGAGATCGCGCTGGTAGCCGACATGGGTGAGCGCAATGATCTTGTCGACGCCCTGAGATTTCACCTCCTGCACCGCCTTGGTGATCGCATCGACATCGTTGGTGATGGTGATGTTCGGACCCGGCGAAGAGATTTCCGGCGTGTCGTTGGTCACGGCGCCGACAATGCCGATCTTCTGGCCGCCGACGGTCAGGATGAGATAGGGCTTGATCTTGCCGGCGATCTTGGACTTGGCGGAAGCCTCGACATTGGCGGTCACGACCGGGAACTGGACCTTTTGCAGGAAGGTCAGGAGCGCGTCTTCGCTATTGTCGAATTCATGATTGCCGACGGTCATGGCGTCGAACTTCATGGCATTCATCATCTCGGCTTCGACGGCGCCCTTATAGGTTGTGTAGAACAACGACCCCTGGAAACTGTCGCCGCCGTCGAGCGTCAGCACATTCTTGCCGGCAAGGCCGGCGCGGGCCTGGTCAATGGCGGTCTTCAGGCGGGCAGCGCCGCCGAAGCAGGCATTCTTCGCCTCATCCGCGGCCGAGCAGGTCGAGTCATATTTGTTGATCGATTCGACGCGGGAATGGAAATCGTTGATGTGCAGGATATGCAGTTCGTAGTCGGCCAGTGCGGCGCCGGCCGAGAAGGCAAGCGCCGAGGCACTGACGCATACGAGACGGATCGTGCGTAACATGGTGTTCTCCTTCCTATTGCAACATGCCTCTACCGCTGAATTATCCAGGGCGTATGACATCTATGCTTTCGCAAGCGACCGGACCTCCAAAGAAGTCCGGAATCAGGTTCAAGAGAATCGGCCGGCGGTGATTATTGTGCCGCCACCGGCGTCGCTGCGCCCTTGCGCACCAGCGAGAACTGGGCGCCGGAATCAGCCGTACAATTGAGCTGCTGCGGCGAGATCATCGCACAATTGACCTTGGACTGCTTGTTCTGGACATGCGAGACCATGTTGATCGCGTAGAGATTGTCGCCGGGCAGCTTCACATAGGTGCCGGATGCGAGCAACTGGTTGGTATCGGTGGTGCGCGTGTTGAAATTGCCGGCCTGGAAGGTCGAGACAAGCCCGTTTGGATCGGTCCAGTTGCCTTCGATCGTCGTCGGCGCGGCCGGGGTGTTGGGCGCCGGGCGGTCGCCGCTGTCTGTGGTGCACGATGCCAGTGTCGCAGCGGCTATCAAGGCCGGAACGGCAAATTTCCTCATATCGATCTCCCCATGGGGCCGGCGTGGCGCAGTGTGCCGGCGGCGTGTCGGAATTGATTTTGCCGTCATTCTGAAATGAACGCAAGGCGTTGGCAGTGATCAATCCGCCTGTGCGGGAAGAATGCAACAGCACCCCCGCGCGTTCCATGCGCGCGGGGGTGCCTGTTAGACGGTTCAGCGAACCAGAATATTCTTGAACTGCCAGGGATCGGACTCGTCGATGTCCTCATCGAACAGCGCTTGGCGGCCGTCAAGCGGCGTCCAGTCGGTATAATGGCCTTCGACCGGGCCGAGATAGGGCATCTGCACTTCGAGGCAGCGCTTGTAGTCCATTTCCTCGGTTTCGACGATGCCGGCATTGGGGTTTTCAAGCGCCCAGACCATGCCGGCGAGCACGGCGGAGGTCACCTGCATGCCGGTGGCATTCTGGTAGGGCGCGAGCTTGCGGGCCTCTTCGAGCGACAGCCGCGAGCCATACCAGTAGGCGTTCTTCTCGTGGCCGTAGAGCAGCACGCCGAGTTCGTCCTTGCCGTCGACCAGTTCCTTCTCGTCCAGCACGTGCTTGACCGGCTGTTCATTGCCGCCGTTGCCGAACATTTCGTGCAGCGACAGAACCGCGTCGTTGGACGGATGATAGGCATAGTGGCAGGTCGGCCGATAGGTCACGTCGCCATCCTTGTCGCGGACGGTGTAATAATCGGCGGTCGAGATCGCCTCGTTATGGGTGACGAGAAAGCCGTATTGCGGGCCAGGCGTCGGGCACCAGGTGCGGACGCGGGTGTTGGCACCGGGCTGTTCGAGGAAGATGGCGGCCTTGCTGCCCTTCTTGAACTTGCGGCCGTTCTTCGGCATCCACTTCTCGTTCGTGCCCCAGCCGAGTTCGGCCGGCTGCAAGCCTTCCGAAATGAAACCGTCGACCGACCAGGTGTTCCAGAACGTGTTGAACGGCTTCGGCTGCTTGGTGCGCTGCGTGTCGCGCTCGGCGATATGGACACCCTTGACGCCGAGCTTCTTCATCAGCTTGGCCCAGCCCTCGCGGTCGCCGGTCGCCGGCTCGTCGTATTTGAGGCCGGTGTCATTGGCGAGATTGATCACCGCCTGCTTGATGAACCAGGACACCATGCCCGGATTGGCGCCGCAGCAGGAGACCGCCGTCGTGCCGCCCGGGTTCTTCACCCTTTCGGCCTGCACGGTTTCGCGCAGCGTGTAGTTGGTGCGCGCGGCGTTGTCTTTTTCCTTGTCGAAATAGAAGCCGAGCCAGGGCTCGACGACCGTGTCGATATAGAGGACGCCGAGCTTGCGGCAGAGCCTCATGATATCGAGCGAGCCGGTATCGACCGACAGGTTGATACAAAAGCCCTGGCCTTCGCCCTCGGTGAGCAACGGCTTCAGCAGGTCCTTGTAATTGTCCTTGGTGACTGCTTCCTGAATGAATTTGATGCCATGCTTCTTTATCAGCTTGGGATCGGTGTCCTTCGGATCGATGATCACCATGCGGCTCTTGTCGAACCGGAAATGGCGTTCGAGGAGAGGCAAAGTACCACGTCCGATCGAGCCAAAGCCGATCATCACGATCGGGCCACTGATGTCGCCGTAAACGGGGTAATTTTGTTCATTCATTTTAGGGAGGCACTCCTGTGATTGGTTGTTGTACAGTTGGAGAATTTCTCTAACCACAATCCCTTGTCACAATAAAGGGGGTTCGCCCACTATATATGACGGTTTTATGACGATCAGCCCTGCGATGAGCGCAGTTCTAAGGCGCGCAGATAGTCCAGCAGCGAGGCTTTCTTGCTCACCATACCCTTGTAAGCGAGCTGCTCCGGCGAAAGATCAGCCAGTCGTTCGGCGAGCTTTGCCGCGATTTCTCGGCCATCCGGCAGCGTGGTCAGCAGGCCGATCGGATCGGTGTAGATACGGATGGTGAAGACGACACCGCCGGTCTTCGGCAGGCGGCGGAGCGTCTGGCGCTCGACGCGGATGAAATTGGTCGCCGGCGTGAAGAGCCGGCTCTCCTGCCGGGCGCCGCGCTCGGGCGGCCAGAAGAGGTCGCCTTCGGGGTAGATCGACCAGTTCAACCGGACGGCCGGGAGGTCGGGCTGCAGATTGTCGAAGATGCGGTTGATCATGGTGGCGTTGCGGGTGCCGCCGGCAAAGCCGGGCACATGATGGTGGACGCCTTCCATCGGTAGGCCGATCTTCTCCTTGAGCGACCAGGAAGAGGGGAAGGCGACATAGCCGGCGGTGACATGCCAGCCGGTGTCGCGCTTTTCGAGGACGACGAGGTCGTCTTCAACCAGTGCGCCAGCGGTCAGAAGCGGTGGCTGCTCGGTATCGAGATCGACTGTGCGGCCGGCGAAGCGGATGGTCGAGCCGTCCCTCTGATAGGTATCGGCGTGCTGGTCCAGCAGGTGTGCCGCGAGCAGATGAAGGCATTCGCTCTGGGCGGGTTCTGAGCCTTCGACCGTCTGGAAAACCGCGTCGAAATGATCTCTGAGCAGCCGGTCTTTTTCCCGCAGGACGCTATCGAGGTCGGCATCCGGCTCGATCCAACGGTTTGGGTCGAGCGCTGAAAGCCCAATGGTGAAGGGATTGGTACCGGAAGCGTAAGGCTTGTATTTGAGATTGGTCATTCGCACTTCGTACCCTGATGGAAGAGCAGGCGCCAGCGACTGTCTTCGCCGCGCTGCCAGACCGAACTGCGAAGCGCTTTTGTCTCGCTGCCATCAGGAGAGATGACGGAGAGTGTATAGAGAGCAAGGGCCGCGTCTTCGCCCAGGCGTTGGACGCCGAAGTCGTCAAAACGATAGTTGATCGGGTGCCGTTCTGCCGCCATCGCTGCGATAATTTCGTCGCGGCGCCACGCATGGCCTGATTTACCGAATTCGCGAAAACCATCGGCGAGCAATTCACTCGCCTGCTCCGGCGATGCGCGGACGCCAAGGTCCAGAAGTCGCCGCTCCAGAGCTTCGATCTCGCAGGCGAGCGCGTCCATGGTCAAGCCTTGAGGATGTCTGCGCCGGGCAGCGTGGTGGTGAAGGCCACTTCCGTGATCTCGTATTCCGCCACGCCGGCCAGGACGAAGGGATCGGCAGCGCAATAGGCTTCGATCTCGGCGCGGTCGCCGCGCGACAGGATCAGGCCGCCGGTGCGCGGCACCTTGCGGCCGGAGGCGATGAAATGGCCGTCGTCATAGCCCTTCTTCACCCAGGCCATATGCGGTTCGACGACCGCGTCGACCTTTTCCAACGGCACGATATAGTTCAGCGAGAGAATGAGCATGGCGGACCCCGGCAAATTATACAGTTGCAAAACTAGCATCCAGAAACTCAATTGCAAGCTTTTGCCAAGCCGATTGCGCTTTGCCGCCAAACCCGGTATTTCCCGGCCATGAACGACCAGATACATTCCCCTGAAAACATGGAGGCGAGCCCCTTCCTGGTGGCGGCGCTCTATCATTTCGTCTCGTTTCCGCAGTTTCGCGAGATGCAGGAGCCTTTGCAGGCGCTTTGCGAAGCCAACGATGTGCGCGGCACGCTGCTGCTTGCGCATGAGGGGATCAACGGCACGATTGCGGGTCCGGATGACGGTGTGAAGACCGTACTGGGTTTTTTGCGCGCGCAGCCGGCATTTACTGGGCTGGAGCACAAGGAAAGTCGCGCGAGCAAGGCGCCATTCATTCGGATGAAGGTGAAGCTGAAAAAAGAGATCGTCACCATGGGCGTCGAGGACATCGATCCGACGCGCGTGGTCGGCACCTATGTCAGCCCGCGCGACTGGAATGCCTTGATCACCGATCCGAATACGATCGTCATCGACACCCGCAATGATTACGAGACGGCGCTTGGTGTGTTCAAGGGTGCGGTCGATCCTGATATCAAGACGTTTCGCGATTTCCCCGATTGGGTGCGGCAGAACGATAGCCTGCACGACAAGCCGAAGGTCGCCATGTACTGCACCGGCGGCATACGCTGCGAGAAGGCCACCGCCTTCATGAAAGAGCAGGGTTTTGATGAGGTCTATCACCTCAAGGGCGGCATCCTGAAATATCTCGAAGAAGTGCCGGCAGAGGAAAGCCTCTGGGAAGGCGCCTGCTTCGTCTTCGACGAGCGCGTCTCCGTCGTCCAGGATTTGAAACAGGGCGACCACAAGCTCTGCCGCGCCTGCCGCAACCCGCTAACTTCCGAAGCCCTGGCTTCTCCGCTCTACGAAGCCGGCGTTTCTTGCCCGCAATGCTACGAGGTGCGGAGCGAGGACGACCGCAATCGGTTTCGCGAGCGGGAGAAACAGGCTCGCCTGGCGCGCGAGCGTGGGCAAAAACTGTTTGGTGTGTGAATTCACAAGGAAAATCGATGTTCGAAACGCTGACCGCCGCCCCGCCCGACAAAATTCTTTATCTTTCCACCCTGTTTCGCGCCGACCAAAGGCCGCAGAAAATGGATCTGGGTGTCGGCGTCTACAAGGATGAGGCCGGCGAGACCGTTATCATGCGGGCGGTGCGCGAGGCGGAAAAGCGTCTCTATGACAGCCAGAAGAGCAAGACCTATGTCGGCATGGCCGGCGACGAAGGTTTTAACCGGGCGATGCTGAAGCTGGTCTTCGGCGCGGATGCCGATCTAAGCCGTATGTTCGGCTGCCAGACAGCGGGCGGCTCGGGCGCGCTCCGGACAGTCGCGGACCTGCTGAAGAAGGCGCGGCCGGATGCGACAGTCTGGCTCTCCGACCCGACCTGGGTCAACCATCCGCAGATCATGGCTGCCGCGCATCTCAAGACGGCCACTTACCCCTATTTCGATGCCACCTCCGGGACGGTGAAATTCGAGGAAATGCTGGCGGCGCTGAAGGCCGCCAAGCCGGGCGATGTCGTGCTGTTGCATGCCTGCTGCCACAACCCGACCGGCGCCAACCTGACCCTCGATCAATGGGGCAAGCTGGCCGACCTGCTGGTCGAGCATCAGCTGTTTCCCTTCGTCGATCTCGCCTATCAGGGTTTTGGCGACGGGCTGGACGAAGATGCTGCGTCCGTCCGGCTGCTCGCCGGCAAGGTGCCGGAAATGGCTGTCGCGACCTCCTGCTCGAAGAATTTCGCCGTCTATCGCGACCGCGTCGGCGCGGTGCTGCTGATGGGACGAGATGCCGAGACGGTGAAGATTGCCGGCGGCCAGGCGACAGCGCTGACCCGCATCCTCTATTCCATGCCGCCGGATCATTCCGCGGCAGCAATCCGTATCATCCTCGAAGACGAAGCGCTGACCGCAGATTGGAAGGCGGAACTTGAAGGCATGCGGCTCCGCATGCTCAAGCTGCGCAAGGCGTTTGCCGAGGTGATGCGCCGGCAGACCAATTCGGACCGTTTCGATTTCGTCGCCGAACATCGCGGCATGTTTTCCCGCCTCGGCCTGAATGAAGCTCAGGTCAACCGCCTGCGCGACGAATTCGCGATTTATATGGTCGGTGACAGCCGCATCAATGTCGCGGGCCTCAAGGAAGACCGACTGGAAGAGCTGGCGAAAGCGATCGTGGCGGTTCTTTAATTGCCGCTTGGCGCTTTGGCTCAAAAACCGATCAAGGCCGGTGGGCCGACTGTAGGTAATGCGCCACCCACGCATTCGAGATTGCGTACTCCGCGGCCGCTGAGCCAGCGGGCGATGTCAGCGGCCCGCCCCGTCACTCTGAGTTTGGCCTGACGGGTTGAAAGAAGCGGCCCGGTCCGATCTGTCGCGGAAAGCGCCACCGCATGTGTGCCAAGCCGTTGGGCGGCATGCTGGACGATGAGCCGATCCAGCAGGTCGTCCGGCATGTCGGCAAAGCGCCCGCCGCTATCGAGATCCACGGCATGCAGCCAGAGCGCCGCGGCGCGCATGACGGGGGTGCTCCTGAGAGAGATCATCCGGCCGCCGGCATCGGCGATCGAGCCGTTCCAGCCGGTGGCGTCAAGATCGCGCCATTCGACATTGAGATGAGCCTGCGAATGGTCGAAGAGATAGCGCAGCGCTCGCGACGGCTGGGTGACGCCGAATTCGAGGTCCGCCTCGTTCACTCGGGCGGCGCGCGGAAAGGCGCCGTCTTCGCCCGTCCTCGCCCAAGCGATCATCTCGCTCGTCAATCGGGCGTGATAGCCGATATAGGCGATCAGCCGGCGCCGCGTAAAGCCGGCAACGGCGCTGGCTTCGTCAAGCGCCGTTGCCGGCAGATCATTGAGCAGGCGGGCAAAATAGGCCGTTCCGCGTCGTGCCCAATCCAGTTCACGGGCCGGAGCATTGTCCGCATCGTAACGCGCGCCACTTCCCTGCCTTTGCCGGAGCGCCATTCGCGCGGTGTCGATCGATTGGGTCACGGTTCGGCCGCCTCGACATGGGTGCGCATGAAGTTGAGCCGTTCCATGATCGGCGCATCGGAGAAACGGAAGAGATCGAATTGCGTTTCCGCCTGCAGTGACCAGGGTATCCACGAGGGAATGACGAAGAGATCGCCGATGTCGAGCTGATGGGTGACACCATCGATGACGGCCGCACCGCGTCCTTCGAAGACCTGAAAGACGGTCGAACCGACTTCACGGCGTGCCGGCGTTTCCGTTCCTGCTCGCAAACGATGAAATTCGCAGCGGATGGTGGGCATGACATCGCCGCCCGTGGTCGGATTGACATAACGGATTGCGGCGTGGCCCTGCTCCACCGTCGCCGGCTGGCCCTCTTCCTCAAGCAGGAGCTGCTCCATCAGGGCGCGATCGGTATGCTCCCAGCGATAGGCACCGATGGGTGAGTTGACGGTGTCACGCGGGCTGGACAATGGACGCAGGCCAGGATGACACCAGAGCCGCTCGCTGCGCGAAAAGCGCGGTGTCGCATAGTCGGTCACCCTGTCCGATCCGAATTCGAAAAAGCCGACATCGTTGTGTTGTGCAAACGGGATATCCAGCCCATCGATCCAGGCCATCGGCCGGTCGCTGTCGTTGTGATGTCCATGGAAATGCCAACCCGGCGTCAGCAGCAGATCGCCCCGGCTCATCCGCACCGGGTCACCGTTGACGACGGTCCAGACGCCTTCGCCTTCGACGACGAAGCGGAATGCGTTCTGCGCGTGACGGTGTTCGGGCGCCGTTTCCCGTGGACCGAGATATTGGATCGCAGCCCAGAGGGTGGGGCTGACATAAGCGTGACCGCCGAGGCCGGGATTGGCCAGGCCGATCGCGCGCCGCTCGCCGCCACGTCCGACGGGCACCAGATCGCCGGACCGCTGCGCGAGTGGCAGGAGCTCCGCCCATTTCCACACATGCGGCACCGCCCGGGGCTTGGGATGGCGCGGCATCAAGTCGCCAAGCTGAATCCAGAGCGGCATCAGATGCTGTTCTTCAAAGCCACGGTAGAGGGCGCGCAATTCCGGCGTGTCGTCGGGCGTCATTTGATTGGCGGGAACACCTTCCGTCTTGTCGAGCATGGCATTTCTCCAGATGGTGTTTTGTCAGGCCGCGTCGGGCTGATTGGGCGGCGCCGCCCGGCTGAAGGCGGGAATTGCGTCGAGCCGCTCAAAGATGCCGGCAATCGTCGGCCATTTGGCTGTCGCAATGTCGAAGCGGCGGTTGTTCCAGACCTGGGCATAGAGGCACAGGTCGGCGAGGCCCGGCGTGTCGCCATGGCAGAAACGGCCAGTCCGCCGGTCGCAGGAAAGCAAAGTCTCGAACGTATCGAAACTGGTCTCGACCCAGTGGCAGAACCACGCCTTTTGTGCGGCTTCGTCGGCTCCGAATTGGTCTGCGAGATAGCCGAGAACGCGAAGATTGTTGAGCGGATGAATCTCGCAAGCAATCGTCAGCGCGAGCGCCCGGACGCGTGCCCGGCCATCCGGATCGGAGGGCAGCAGCGCAGGCTCCGGATGGGTTTCCTCCAGCCATTCGATGATCGCGAGCGACTGCGCCAAGTGCGTGC
The DNA here is from genome assembly GCF_056403555.1 of Rhizobium sp. P2_G2. Lineage (NCBI taxonomy): Bacteria > Pseudomonadati > Pseudomonadota > Alphaproteobacteria > Hyphomicrobiales > Rhizobiaceae > Rhizobium > Rhizobium sp. P2_G2. Next base: position 45,359 of record NZ_JBFUFF010000004.1, on the reverse strand, counting down.
CGTCGGGGCGTTCCAGCGTCGGCACCAGCCCTGCCGGATTCATCGCCAGATAATCCGGCCTCAGCGTGTCACCCCGGCGAAGCACGTAAGGGACATATTCATAGTCGAGCCCCTTGATGTTCAGGGCTGCGCGCAGCCGCGTCGAGGTGGAAGAGCGAAAGAAATTGTGCAGTCTGAAGCCCATGGTTACATCCTTGGCCCGACATCCGTCCGGATTTTCCCCAGTCCATCGATGCTGACGACGCATACATCGTCCGGCATTAGCGGCCCGACACCAGCCGGCGTCCCGGTCATGATCAGGTCGCCGGGCGCAAGCGCGATGGAATGGGACAGATAGGAAATGATCTCCGGCACCGACCAGATCAGTTCGGAAAGGTTCGCATCCTGCTTGGTTTCGCCGTTCACCCTCAGGCGGATCGCCCCTTTGCTCAAATGCCCTGTTTTGGAGACAGGCGAGACAGGACCGATCACGGCGGATCGATCGAATGCCTTGCCGAAATCCCAGGGACGTCCCAGGTCACGCGCCGCGAGTTGAAGGTCGCGGCGCGTGAGATCATTACCGACGGCGTAGCCCCAGACGTGATCGAGCGCATCTGCTTCGGCGATGTTGCTGCCGGCCTTGCCAATCGCCACCACCAGTTCCGCTTCATAGTGGAAGTTCTCGGTTTGCGGCGGATAGGCAATGGTGACATCGGAGTCGACCACCGCATCCGCGGGCTTGGAGAAGAAAAAAGGCGGCTCCCGGTCAGGGTCCTTGCCCATTTCTCGAGCATGGGCCGCATAATTCCTCCCGACACAAAAAATCCGTCTCACCGGCAGGCGGTCGATGCTGTCGGCGACTGCCACGCTCGGAACCGGCGCGGGAGGAAAAACGTAACCCATGAAAGTCTCCAGTTTGGTTGTATGGCGGGAAACGAAATATTCCCTGCCCGCTTCAGTCTCGGCCAGCCTCGATTATCTTCAGGCCCAGCAGTTCCGGCGCCGTGAGATGGGTCGAATGGCTGCCCGGCATGCTTACCAGCCGGTAGAGGCCGAGCTTTTCGGACAGGCGCGGATGAAACGGCAGCGATTGCGGCAAGGATGTATCCTCGGTGCAATGCAGGAATGATTTGCCGATGGCGAATTCGGCCGGGTTCTTCGAAAGGCTGATCCGGTCATTCATCGTGTTGAACGGCTGCGGATTGAGACTGTCGAACAGCGATCTGGCCTGTTCGTCGGTGCCGTCATTGATGAAGGCTTCCCGGAGAATGGGATAGGGGAACAGGACCTCTCCGGTTTCTCCCGCAAGCTGCGGGAAAAGCGCCTGGTAATGCGGCGGACACATGTCGATCAGGCTTTCGCCGTTATTGGGCACGAACGCGCTGAAATAGACCAGACGCCGCACCCGGCCTGGGCCAAGCCGGTCCGCTGCCCCGGTGATCGCCATGCCGCCCCAGCTGTGGCCGACGAGGATCGCATCATCGATCCCATGTTCGTCGAAATACTCTACCAGCGAGTTGATCGCGTCGTCGAGCGTCACTGCCTTCCGGTCGTCGCCGGGGCGATTGCCTTTCAGCGTGGGACAATGAACCTCGTGTCCGGCCGCGCGGATCGGAGCCGCGCAGGCCTCGAAGTGATTGCCGTCGTGGCAGGCACCGTGAACAAGAACGTAAGTCGCCATAAATCTCTCCTCCTCTATGGTCGATTTGACTCTATGCAGGGATTGCTTCCTTCGAGACCAGCGGCATGGCCGCGACCGCCTGGCGGTCGATCTTGCCCGTTCCGGTCTTCGGCAAATCCGCGACATATTCGACGATGCGCGGATATTTATAAGGCTGCAGCCGGGACTTCACATAGGCGCGCAAAGCCTCCGTCTGCGCGTCGTCGGCCGTCTTGCCGCTGCGCAGGCGTACCACGGCCCGCAGTGTCATGCGGCGATCTTCGAGCTGATGTGCGAGGACTGCGCATTCATGGACATCCGGATGTTCGTTGAGGCAACGTTCCACTTCGAGTGGCCACACCCATTGGCCGGAGACCTTGATCAGTTCGTCGGCGCGACCCTGGAAGTAATAATAGCCGTCCCTCTCGATGAACCGGTCGCCGGTATAGAGCCAGTCACCGCGCATGGTTTCGCGCGTTTTGTCGGGACGGTTCCAGTAGGACGGTGCCGAGGAATGGCCACGCACGAACATCACGCCTTCTTCGCCCGGGCCGGGAATTTTGCCTTCCTGCGTCTCCAGACGGATCTCATAGCCGGGCACGCGGGCGCCGGCCGAACCGATCCGATGATCATCGAGACTGTTGGAAAGATAGATATGCAGCATTTCGGTCGAACCGAGGCCTTCCGTGGGGCCGTGGCCGGTCAGTGCCTTCCAGGTGTCGTAAATATCCTTGGACAGGATCTCCGCGGCGGACATCGATTGCCTGAGCGAGCTCAGGTCGCGGGACTTGAAACCATCCGCCCGGGCCAGCGCCGTGTAGAGCGTCGGCAGGCCGAAGAGAACGGTCGGCCTGAACCGTTCGATCAGGTCGAGCACAGCATCGGGCTTGGGCTGTCCGGGCATAAGAAGCGTGGTCGCGCCCACGGAAAAAGGGAATGTGAGTGCGTTTCCGAAACCATAAGCAAAGAAGATCTTTGGAACGGAAAAGCAGATATCGTCGTCCTTCAGCTTCAGGACATTCCGGCCGAAGGATGCCTGCGTATAGGCCATGTCGTGATGCAGATGTACGATGCCCTTCGGACGTCCGGTCGAACCCGACGAATACATCCAGAAGGCCATGTCGTCCGCACCGGTATCGGCGCATCCGAGCACATCGGATTGGCCGGCAAGGAAATCGGCTGCCAACAGGCGTCCATCCCCCTGGGCTGCGCCATTGACGATCACGACACGCTCCAAAGCAGTGCCTCGCAGGGTCTCATCCGAGAAGCGACCGGCAAGCGAGGCTTCGCACAGCGCGATCTTCGCTCCGGTGTCCTGCAGGAAGAAGTTCAGCACATCCGGCGTGGTCTGGGTGTTGAGAAGCACAGGCACATATCCGGCGCGGACCGCGCCGAAAAAGGCGGCCGGATAGACCGGCGTGTCGTCGAGGAAAAATGGAATGCGATCGCCGCGCCGCAAGCCGGATGCGATGAAGGCGTTGCCCCAACGCGCAGCCTCGGCGATGAGTTTGGCATAGGTCGTCGTGCCGGCAGGTCCGATCAGCGCCGGCTTGTCGGGATTTCGGGTCAAGTTATCCCAAAGAATGCTGGAGCAGTTGGGATGCGCGGCTTTGTCGAAACCGATCTCGGTTGCACCCGGCGTGCCATCGCCGACCGGATCGGCGACGGATGCTGTATCCCCGCTCTTTGCCGCTTCGTAACGGGCCATGAAGGCGGGCGCCATCTGGCGCAGCCGGTCCATATCGATACGGCCGGAACGGGTGATGTAGTCGAAGGCGAAATCGACCGGCGGCAGCGCCATCTTGTTCGCGAAACCCTCATACCATTCGGCCGACGTATTGGCGGCGTCGACGATTTTCCTGGCCACCGGCTGGCGTTCTGCCTGATAGGCGGCGAGCGCAGCATCGACATCCGCATGGGTCGAAAGTGCACGCACGAGGGCGATGGCATCCTCCATCGCAAGCCGGGTGCCGGAACCGATCGAGAAATGGGCGGTATGTGCGGCGTCGCCGAGAATCACGCGCCGTCCGGCAAACCAGTTCCTGCACCAGAGTCGTGGAAACTGGCGCCACATCGACTTGTTGGTGATGAGCGGTGCGCCATCGAGGATGTCGGCAAAAACAGTCTCACAGACGCGTGCGCTCTCGTCTTCATCCATTTTGGCGAAGCCGCAGGCGTTGAACGTCGCATCGTCGCATTCGACGATGAAGGTGCTGCGGGCGGCCTGAAACCGGTAATGATGGGCATTGAATGCGCCTTTGGCCGTTTTCACGAAGGTCTGCGTCAGCGTCTCGAATGGCCGATCCGTTCCAAACCAGGCAAAGTGATTGCTGAAATATTCGAGGCTCGGCGCGAAGCCGGCTTTATCGGACCTGCGCACCAGCGAATTCAGCCCGTCCGCGCCGATGATGAGATCGGCTTCAAGGTCATCGAGCGACGCGACCGGCTGCGAGAAACGGATCTCGACGCCAAGCGCCTCGGCGCGCTGGCGTAAGAGTTCGATCAATTCCAGCCGTCCGATCGCCGAAAATCCGACGCCGTCCAAAATCACTGGCCCGCCGGGCAAATTGAGCACCATGTCCCGCCAGCGCTCCATGCCCGACGTGACGAGGTCGTGCGTTTCCGGATCGTCCGCTTTCAGAAAGTCCAGCGCCTGATCCGAGAAGACGACGCCGAAGCCGAAGGTGGCGCCCTTGGGATTCTGTTCGGTCACGCGCAGCCGGACATGCGGCATGAAACGTCGCAGGAGAATGGCGGTGTAAAGCCCGGCCGGGCCTCCACCCAGTATCTCGACGGTCGTCAGTTTCGACATGGCATCCTCCAGAGCCCTCGACATATGTTGCATTGAAGGATAGATATTTTTCCGTATTATGCAACGAATTTCATACAGAGGAAAATTGGAAAAATGCATCTACTTGAATATCCGGTGAGTTTCGGAGATTGCGATCCCGCGGGAATCGTTTTCTATCCCCATGTCTATGCATGGTTCGACCGCACGTTTCATGATTGGCTGAGGCGGTATGGCGGCCATGAGGAGGTCTGTCGAAAGCTTTCCGCGCAGGGTCTCGGACTGATGGAGGCCTCGGCCCGGTTCCGCCGCCCGATGCGTGATGGCGATATTCTGGCAATCACCATCGCAATCGAGAAATGGGGACGGAAGACGATGCACATCGCTTACGAGGTGTGCGTTGATGGTCAGATTGCCGTTGCCGGCACGGAGGTGAGGGGTCTATTCAAGCGCGATGGCGCGGCGATCGTTGCTGCGGATATCGAAGCCTTGCGCGAGTTGGTGAATGGCCATGAGTGACGACGAAAAGACGGAGGTGCCGGCTGGCGGCATCCAGTCGCTGGATGCGGCGCTGAAGCTTCTGCAGTTCATGACCGGCCTGAGCGGACCGGTTTCTTTATCCGAGCTTGCGCGCGATTGCCGGATGCCGCCAAGCAAGGTGCATCGATATCTCGCTTCCTTTCAGCATGCTGGTCTCGTGGTGCAGGCCGGCCGTTCCGGCAAGTATGACCTCGGTCCAGGTGCGGTCATGCTTGGCCTTTCCGCGCTGGGGCGGCTCGACTTCGTGAACCGCGTTTCCGATATGCTGCCGGATCTGCGGAGCGACACAGGTCTGACTGCACTTCTTTCCGTCTGGGGCAATCAAGGCGCGACAGTGGTCCGCTGGGAGCGGGCGGCTTCGCCGACCGTGACCTCGATGGGATTGGGTACGATCCTGCCGCTTCTCAATTCCGCCACTGGCCGGGCGTTTCTCGCCTGGGCGCCGGCCGAACCGCTGCGGGCCGTGCTCGACGCGGAGCTTCGACAGGCCCGCGGCAGTTCGAAAACCGGGCCGCAGAGCATGCAAACAGCCAAGGACGTGGGCGCGTTGGTCGAGACCGTTCGAGCACAAGGTTATGCGTCCGTCGAAGGTCGCTTCATCCCGGGACTTGTTGCCATCGCCGCTCCGATACTCGATTGGCAGGCTGAGGCACAGGCGATCGTTACCCTGATTGGCACCGATCCGGCCGTTGCTCAGCCGAATTCCGGCGCCGTCAAACAACTCAAAGCCTTTTGCGCAAAGCTGTCTTTCGCGACGACGGATGGAAAGGAGGAGAAAGGCGGGAAGTCACGAAGAGGGCGGTTCTGAGAGGTTGGCTCCTTCAGACATCGAGGATGGCAGAGGCACGACCCGTTGTCTCCGCGTTCGCCGCCCTATTTGCGCTCCGGCCCATCCTCTCCTATATAGGCCCTGACACGGTTCCCAGCCGCGCCCGTCATTCTTTTCGAGGCTCTCATGACCGAAGCTGCCACCCAGACCAAGCCCATTCCCGTCACCGTTCTCACCGGCTATCTCGGCGCCGGCAAGACGACGCTGCTCAATCGCATCCTGTCCGACAATCACGGCAAGAAATATGCCGTCATCGTCAACGAGTTCGGCGAGATCGGCATCGACAACGACCTGATCGTCGAGTCGGACGAAGAAATCTACGAGATGAACAATGGCTGCATCTGCTGCACGGTGCGCGGCGACCTGATCCGCGTCGTCGAGGGCCTGATGCGCCGCCCGGGCCGCTTCGATGCGATCATCGTCGAGACGACGGGCCTTGCCGATCCGGTGCCGGTCGCCCAGACCTTCTTCATGGATGACGATGTGCGCGCCAAGACCCAGCTCGACGCCGTCGTGGCGCTGGTCGATGCCAAGCACCTGCCGCTGCGCCTCAAGGATTCGCGCGAGGCCGAGGACCAGCTTGCCTTCGCCGATGTCGTGCTGCTCAACAAGACCGACCTCGTCACACCGGAAGAGGTCAAGCGCATCGAGGACATCGTGCGCGTGATCAACCCGTCGGCGCGCATCTATCACACTGAGCGTTCCAACGTTGACCTCGGCAAGATCCTCGATGTCGGCGCCTTCGACCTCGATCGGGCGCTGGAAAACGACCCGCAATTCCTCGAACATGGCCATGAGGATCATGTCTGCGGTCCCGATTGCGATCATCACGACCACGATCACCATGGTCACGATCATGACCACCATCATCACGACCATGGCCCGTCGGCGATCCATGACGTGACGGTGCAGTCGATCTCGCTGCGCGGCGGCGCGATGAACCCGAAGAAATTCTTCCCCTGGATCGAGCGCATCACGCAGACGCAAGGGCCGAACATCCTGCGCCTCAAAGGCATCATCGCCTTTGACCAGGACGAGGAGCGCTATGTCGTGCAGGGCGTCCACATGATCATCGAGGGCAATCATCAGCGCCCCTGGAAGGACAGCGAGAAGCGTGAAAGCCGGCTGGTCTTCATCGGCCGTGATCTCGATCGCAAGAAGATCGAGGACAGTTTCAGGGCCTGCGAGGCGGCTTGATGCCGTCTCTTACGGAAAGTGGCCGCGCCGAACTCTGGCGCGGCGAAGCTCTCAGACTTTCGGACAGCGGCGATCTCGGGGCTGATGGAGGCCCTGGGGCCCGTCTAGGTCTCCGGCTACAAGGCTGGCCAAGTCTGGTTCGTTCTGCCCGAAGAATCCACACGTCCCGGTGCCGTCTGTATTGACATGGACTGGCTGAAAATCCATTGGGACGAATGGTTTGCCTATGAGTGGAAATGGGAAATGCGCGTGATCGACATCGCGCGTACCGAAATCCTCGAATGGGATCGGAGAATTATCGTGGAGACCCTGGATGCCGACTGTCGCACCGCTTGACCTCGAAGGCCATGTGCTGGGCGCCTTCTTTCTCGGCAATGTGCCGTTCTTCACTGCCTCTTCCGGCGAAATCCACCGGCTGGACATGGGCCAGAAGACGGTCGAGGCGCATGAGGGGCTTCTGACCGTCGTCTCCGATCCGCTGACCAATTCGCTCGTCACCGGCGGCGAGGACGGCAAGGTCAATCGCATCATGGCCGACGGCAGCGTAAAGCCTATCGCCGAAGTGCCGCGCAAATGGATCACGGCCTTGGCCGCAGGACCATCAAGTGCAGTGGCCTATGCCTTCGGCAAGACGGCGACTGTCGTGATGTCGGGTGGCAAGACACGCGAATTTTCCGAGCAACGCTCGATCGAGGGCCTCGCCTTTGCGCCGAAGGGGCTGCGGGTCGCCATCGCCCGCTACAATGGCGTCACCCTGCAATGGGCGGGCACCAATGGCGCCCCGGTCAACCTCGAATGGAAGGGCGCCCACAATCAGGTGACGTTTTCGCCGGATGGCCGCTTCCTTGTCACCACGATGCAGGAAAATGCCCTGCACGGCTGGAAGATCGACGGCAAACCCGGTGAAGAGACGCGCCAGATGCGCATGAGCGGCTATCCGGCCAAGCCCAAGTCGTTCTCCTGGTCGCCCAAGGGCAAGTGGCTGGCTTCTTCCGGCGCGCCGGCGGCGATCGTCTGGCCCTTCGCCGCCAAGGATGGACCGATGGGCAAGGCGCCGCTGGAACTCGGCACGCGCGCCAACATCCTCGCCACCGCCGTCGCCTTCCATCCGCACGAAGAAGTGCTGGCGATCGGCTTCATCGACGGCATGATCCTCGGCGTGCGCATCGGCGACCAGAAGGAGGCGCTGCTGCGCCGGCCGGGCAAGGGCGCGATCTCTTCGATGGGTTGGTCAGAGAACGGCAAGCTGCTTGCATTCGCCTCGGAAGCCGGCGATTGTGGCGTCGTGGATATTTCGGTTTAGGGCACGCCCTGGGAGGTGCATCATGACCCTCCCACAAGACTACGAGAATGCCTCGCGGGATTTCGACCGGTTCATGGATGATCTACTCGAGATCTCCATGCTGGCTACCCATCATCAGGCCTATGCCGTGTTGCGCGGCGTGCTGCATACATTTCGTCAGCATTTGACCGTCGAGCAGGCGTTGCGCTTCGCCGATGCCTTGCCGCCGGTCATCCGGGCGCTGTTCGTCGAGGATTGGCATCCCAGAGCCGATCCACCACCGTTTCCTCCGGAGGCGCAACTGATAGCCGAGGTCCAATCAGTTCGAAAAGACCACAATCTTGCCTCAGCGAGCTCGATCCGCGATGTTGCGCAGGCGCTTCGGCGCAATGTTGCCATGGGCGATTTCCGCCGGACGCTCGACACGTTGCCGGCGGCAGCGCAGCGCTACTGGCTCGATTGAGAGGGTAGGGCGGCCGGCGGCGGCCACCCCGATCCTTCAAGCCATCGGCTTGGGTTCGAGCAGGCCGACGGCCGTGTGGGCCGAATCCATGACAATGGCGATCCAGCCGGTGCTTTCGATCTCGAACGGCTCGCGCATGACCATGCCACCGGCGCCGGTCACTGCTTCGATGGCTGCGTCGATGTCATCGACATTGATATAGGCGAACCAGTCATTGGCGCCCGGCTGGTCGGCGGCGCAGGGCATCATGCCCGCAACCGGCACCGGATTGCCCTCGACGAAAGCCAGCGTATAGGTCATGCCGCCGAACGGCATGTCCTGATAAGTCCAGCCGGCAACCTTGGCGTAAAAGGCCTTGGCGGCTTCCACATCGCTCGTCATCAACTCATTCCAGCCGAATGTTCCGTGGCTCATCGTCATCTCCCTTGATCTGCGAAAATGCAGCGGGAGGCGGTTTAGCAGAGAAATAAGAACGCCGTTCGACGGGTAGCGCTACAACGTGTGCATCCAGCCAATATTGTTATTCGAAAGTTAGATCGGGGTATCAGAAATTGGACTCAGTCCATGGACGATATTTCACCTGTAATGAGCTGACGAGCTCTTTCGGCGACATTCGGATCGTCAGCATGTGTCAGCAATTGCAGCTTTTCAAGAGCATACTCAGTTCCAAATCCAGCCAATGCCCACGCACACTTTTTGCCAAGAGAAGAGAATTCATCTTTGATCGGGTACGGATACTCCCTGATTGCTGCATCATAAAGAAAGTCGATGCCTGGCTCGTACCGCTGCTCGTCTATTATCGCAACGATATATTCATGTGAGGCGTGCCAATCCTCCTTCAATATCGGGCACAGCACCGCAGGAAAATCCTTTAGCATATCGAACATGTTTGCAACTATCAGACAGTATTCAAGATTTCCACTGTCATGTGTCGCAATTGAGTATGCCAATTCTTCTTCGAGATAGGGGGGCAGGTCGTCAGGAAGTAGTTCCCTCACTGCCTTCCGAGCTGTTTCCTTGTCGATCTCTAAACGTAACTTAGCTGAAATTATCTTTATTATCTCTTCTGAAATCACAGCTCTCGCCTCCACACTATCTCGCTTGGGCGCATCCATCCGTCACAGACATAGTGCCGTCGAGCAGGCCAGCGATCGCAGTAGCGAAGGCGCCAAGGCCGACCAAGAGGCTGGTTATTCCGCCGAGAAGGGTAGGGAGTTTAGCACCCGATTTCTGCACCACGTCGGCTGGCCTCGTTTTTCGAAGAGCTTAGTGCCGCCGAGGTGGCACGGCAAGACGGTCGACTGCGACCGACATTTAATGTAACCTGCCGAAGACACCCACGCATGAATGCCAGCATGCTTCAACGGCAGCGCACGCGTTAACCGCATTCAAGCTATGTCGCGTATGCACTCGACATTTTGTGCAATGCACTCTATGTAGGCGCCAGCTTAATATCGACGCGGTTCGCCGCGCTTGCATCCGACCCGCTGAGGCCTCGGATGCGCGACATCCGAAAGACATGACATGACACAATTTGCAGGCATTGCGCCGGCGCTCGCTGTGGCGCTTGAGAAGCGCGGCTATCTCGAACTCACCCCTGTGCAGCAGGCGGTGCTGGCACCCGAACTCGATGGTGCCGATGCGCTGGTTTCGGCGCAGACGGGATCGGGCAAGACGGTGGCCTTCGGCCTGGCACTGGCGCCGACGCTGTTGGGTGACAAGAGGCGTTTCGAGCGTGGACATGCGCCCTACGGCCTGGTGATCGCCCCGACGCGCGAACTTGCGCTGCAGGTCGCCCGTGAACTCGAATGGCTCTACGAGGAAACTGGCGCCTCCATCGCCACCTGCGTCGGCGGCATGGATGTGCGCACCGAGCGCCGGGCCTTGGAGCGCGGCGCCCATATCGTCGTCGGCACGCCCGGCCGGTTGCGTGACCATATCACGCGCGGTGCGCTCGATCTCGCCAGCATCCGCGGCGTGGTGCTCGACGAGGCCGACGAAATGCTCGATCTCGGCTTCCGCGAAGACCTGGAATTCATCCTCGAAGCCTCGCCCAGCAATCGGCGGACGCTGATGTTTTCGGCCACCGTGCCGAATTCGATTGCGACGCTCGCCAAGAGCTACCAGCGCGATGCTGTGCGCATTGCTGCTTCCACCGAGCGTAAGCAGCATATCGATATCGAATATCGCGCGCTGGTCACCGCGCCGAGCGATCGCGACAACGCCATCGTCAATGTGCTGCGTTACTACGAAGCCAAGAATGCCATCGTCTTCTGCAACACACGTGCGGCGGTCAATCACCTGACGGCGCGGCTGCACAATCGCGGCTTCACCGTCGTGGCGCTGTCCGGCGAGCTTAGCCAGAACGAACGCAGCCATGCGCTGCAGTCGATGCGTGACGGCCGTGCACGGGTCTGCATCGCCACCGACGTGGCGGCGCGCGGCATCGACCTGCCCAATCTCGAACTGGTCATTCATGCCGACCTGCCGACCAATCCCGAAACCTTGCTGCACCGCTCGGGCCGTACCGGCCGTGCCGGCCGCAAGGGTGTGTCGGCGCTGGTGGTCCCGACCAATATCCGCCGCAAGGGCGAACGCCTGCTGCAGGCGGGCTCGATCCGCGCCGAATGGGCCTCGCCGCCCTCGGCTGACGATGTCAATGCGCGCGACCGCGAGCGGCTGCTGGCCGACGATGTGTTCGAAACGCCCATCGACGAGGACGAGCGCGATCTGGTCGGTGCGCTGGTCGCGAAATTCGGTGCCGACAAGATTGCCTCAGCCTTCCTGCAGCTCTATCGCGGCAGCCGCTCGGCGCCGGAAGAGCTGATCGATATCGGCCCAGTCACCGAATATGCGGCCGCCAAGCGTCCGGCGACCCGTGACAACGCCTCCCGTGACGCAAGCCCGCGTGAGGCGACACCGCGTCGCTCGCGCGAAGAATTCGGGCCGAGTGTGTGGGTGGCGCTTTCGGTCGGCCGCAAGCAGAATGCCGAGCCGCGCTGGCTGATCCCGGTGCTCTGCCGTGCCGGCAATATTTCCAAGGCCGATATCGGCCAGATCAAAATGCAGCAGGACGAAACCTTCGTCGAACTAGCCGCCGACAGCGCCGACGCGTTCCTGCACCAGATCGGGCCGAACAAGACGCTGGAGCGCGGCATGCGCATCCGGACGATCGAAGGCATGCCGGATTTCAACCGCGCCCCGCGTGCGCCGAAAAAATTCGAAGGCGAGCGCAAGACGTTCAGCGATGATAAGCCGGCTAAGCGTGATGGCGCCGCGGCTGATTTCGAGGGCGAGCGTCCGCGCAAGCCCTTCGCCAAGAAGGCTGAGTTCGAGGGTAAGCGCAGCTATTCCGATCGGCCCGGCAAGGATTGGGCAAAGCCGACCAAGGCGCCCTATGACCGCGGCGGCGAGGGCAAGCCCAAGGGCAAAAAGGGCAAGAGCAACACGCGCTGAGGTCTGCGATTGCTTTCCGCATGTCCCTAAAAGCAATTTGCCCTCTTCCCTTGTCAAAGGGAAGAGGGCATTGGCTTCGTCGACGCCGCCTCGTCGCGAAGCATGTGGCATGCGGGGGAACGCGATGGGGCCAGACCGGCCCTGCGGCTAAAACAACTGATCGCCGCCTCCCCACGCATTGGCAAGGATAGCTTGAGCTTAAAGAAATGCATCCCCTAGGAATCAGGGGCTGATTCTTGTTGTGTTTCAGCAGGATTGAATAGAGGCCGGGTTCTTCCCGGCCGTCAGGCGGCGTTTTTCAGCGGCGGCTCGGCCAGCCGGCGACCTGAGGGGACCAGCACGCCGGCGGCGCCTTCGAGCCAGCGGTCTTTGAGCTCGAGCGCCAGGAAGCGGTCGCGGGCGAACGGGCCGGGCATCATCAGCGTGCGGGTCTTGTCGGCCGAGAAGCCGAAGCGCTCGTAATACGGCGCATCGCCGACCAGCAGGATGGCGCCATGGCCGCGCTTCTTGGCTTCGAGGATGGCCGCACGCATCAGCGCCCCGCCGATACCCTTGCCTTCATGGTCGGAATCGACGGCCAGCGGGCCGAGCAACAGCGCCGGCACACGGATGTCATCGCGGGTGACGCCGGCTTCGATTTCCCAGAGGCGGACAGTGCCGATGACATGGCCGGACGGGTCGCGGGCGACCAGCGCCAGGCCTTCGGCCGGCACGCGGTTGCGGCGTAGCGCCTCGGAAGACTTCTTCTTGCGGTCCGAGCCCATCATCTTGTCGAGCAGGCGCTCGCGCGCGACGATATCGGACGGATTTTCAGCGTCGATCCGGAAAGCGGTTTCGGTTTTGGGCGCAAACAGTGCGCGGACAGTATCAAGAACAGCGGCCATCTTGGCCTCCCGTGCTCAATGCCGTGGTAAGCGGTCAGTGGAGTGGAATTGTGAGTTTGCCGCCCCGGCTGGCTACGGGGCTGGCGGTATTTCAGATGATATAGGCCTTGAGCGGCTCGAAGCCGTTGAAGGCGACCGCCGAATAGGTCGTCGTATAGGCGCCTGTGCCTTCGATCAGCAGTTCGTCGCCGATCGTCAGCGTCACCGGCAGCGGATACATGTTCTTCTCGTAGAGCACGTCCGCCGAGTCGCAGGTCGGGCCGGCGATGACACAGGCTTCCATCTCGTCAGCATCACGCTCCGAACGGATCGGGTAGCGGATGGCTTCGTCCATGGTCTCTGCGAGGCCGCCGAATTTGCCGATGTCCAGGAACACCCAGCGATGAGCGTCGTTGTCGGACTTCTTCGAGATCAGCACAACTTCCGTCTTGATCACGCCGGCATTGCCGACCATGCCGCGGCCCGGCTCGATGATGGTTTCCGGAATGTGGTTGCCGAAGTGCTTGCGCAGTGCTGCCACGATCGCGCGACCATAGGCCTCGGAGGTCGGAATGTCCTTGAGGTACTTGGTCGGGAAGCCGCCGCCCATATTGACCATCTTGAGCTCGATGCCCTGCTTGGCCAGCTGCGCGAAAACGCGCTTGGCGTCGCCGAGTGCCGAATCCCAGGCATCGACCTTGGTCATCTGCGAACCGACATGGAACGAGACGCCATAGGAGACGAGACCGAGCTGATGGGCATAGACGAGCACGTCGACGGCCATCTGCGGCACGCAGCCGAACTTGCGCGACAGCGGCCATTCGGCGCCTTCGCCATCGGTGAGCACGCGGCAGAACACCCGGGCGCCGGGGGCCGAGCGGGCGATCTTTTCCACTTCCTCATGGCAATCGACAGCGAAGAGGTTGATGCCGAGCGCATGGGCGCGGGCGACGTCACGCTCTTTCTTGATCGTGTTGCCGAAGGAAATGCGCGAGGGCGTCGCGCCGGCGTCAAGCGCCATTTCGATTTCGGCCACGGAGGCGCAATCGAAGTTGGAGCCGAGCCCGGCAAGCAGCTTGAGGACTTCCGGTGCGGGATTTGCCTTCACCGCATAATAGATCATGCTGTCCGGCAGGGCATGGCGGAATGCCGTGAAATTGTCCTTGACCACGTCAAGGTCGACGACAAGGCACGGACCCTCGGGACGTCGGGTGGCGAGGAAATCGCGAATGCGCTGCGTTGTCATGGCTGTTCCCTTCCAAAGTCGAATCAGCGGGCGTTGCGTCAGCCGGGTTCATACGGCCTGATCGCTACGTCGATGTGGCAGTTCTCCGGAAACCGGAGGGCAAAGTGGTGACGATTTCTTGTTCCGGCGCCAGCCGATGGAGACCCCGGCGCCAAAATGCGAAAGCCATCACGCGGCTTTTTGAACCAACGCCACGGAATGGCGATCGTTCAGATTTGCTGCCTTAGATTGGAGGGTGGTTCCCACCGCACATCGGGCAATGAAGGTGTGCCTCTTCAGTAACCCCGGCTGTTGGAAAGCCGGCAGACACCAGAAAGGCCCGCACCGTCGTTGCTTCAAGATGTCCTCGCTTGTTCCGGTTGGCCGGAGTAGCGACTGGAGCGGTTAGTTCCAGGTACCTTACCGATTTCCTCACCATATCGAGGGTTCGGCGGACACCCACAGGCACGTGCGACTTTGGGCTGACGGTGAGATAGGCATATTCGCCGTCATAATCAAGAATTTTCTTGCCCCTTTTTGAAAAATTTTTGCCGTGGTAAGACACTGGCAGACATGAGAATTTTAACGAATTTCTGAAATGGGGTTTCATGGATACGCTGACTAGGATGCGGGCCTTCATCGATGTGGTGGATGCCGAAGGTTATTCGGCCGCCGCCCGTAAGCTGGGACGCTCCAAGGCGCTGTTGTCCAAATATGTGAAGGAGCTGGAGGATGAGCTCGGCGCGCTCTTGCTCAACCGCACGACCCGGCAATTCTCGCTGACCGAAGCGGGCCATACCTATTACCGGCAGGCGTCGGAAATCCTCAAAGAGATCGACAGTCTTGCCGACCAGGTGCGCGAAGGCGCCACCGATCTCAAGGGGCGTATCCGGATCAGCGTGCCCAGAAGTTTCGTCGATGCCGAGATCGGCCGCTCGCTCATCGACTTCTCGCTGGAACATCCCGACATTACGCTGGAAATCATTGCCGAAGACCGTTTCGTCGACCTGATCGAGGAGGGTTTCGATGTGGCAATCCGCATCACCCGGCTGGAAGATTCCGGCATGATCGCGCGCAAACTCTGCGATTTCGGCATGCACTGCTTCGTCTCTCCGGCGCTCTTGGAAAAATACGGGCCGATCAAGTCGCCGCAGGACCTGGCGCTGGTGCCCTGCATCGTCGATACCAACAGCCGCTCCTACAACAACTGGCGCTTCGCCGGCGCAAGCGGCGGCTTCCAGAGCGTCACCGTCAGCGGGCCGATCGAGGTCAACTCACCGATCGCCTCGACGCGGGCGGCGATCGCCGGGCTGGGCGTGGCCCTGATCCCGGATTTCGTCGCCAAGCCCAAGACCGAATGCGGCGAACTCACCACCATCCTGGAAGATTTCATGCCCGATGGCGGCGGCATCTACGCCATCTACCCGCACCGCCGCTATCTGCCGGCCAAGGTCCGCCGCTTCGTTGATTACCTGCATGGCTGGTTCAAGAAGAACGTATAGGTCCGGGCATAGTGTCCAAATTGCCGCAGGCCGTTAATCATTCGGAATTTTGACTCATTCGTTCGGTTTTTGGGCGGCCAGGATTACGGGACAGTCTCCAGATGAAACATTCATTTCTGCCGCTTCTGGCCATGGCCGTGCTTTTGCCGGCGGCAGCTTCTGCCCATCCGCACGTCTTCGCCGATGCCCGGCTGGAGATCGTTGCCGATGCCAATCACAATGTTGTCGAGCTGCACAATGTCTGGCGCTTCGATGAAGTGTTCTCGTCCAGCGTGCTGATGGATTTCGACAAGAACACCAATCTCAAGCTCGATCCTGAAGAACTCAAGGAAGTGGGCGAGACGGTGCGCACGTCGCTGGCCGATTTCGATTACTATACGAACCTCACCCAGGACGGTAAACATGTCGACGTGCAGAAGCCTGATGTGATCAATGTGGACTATCGCGACGGCCAGCTGTTGATGTTCTTTGCCATCAAGCCGGCCAAACCGATGCCGCTCAAGGGCAAGCTGACCTTTGGCATCTACGATCCGACACTCTATACGTCTATCGATTTTCCGACGGAAAAAGACGTGGTGATGATGGGCGACTTTGCCGGCTGCACCGGCAAGATCGTGCGTCCGGATCCGGATGAGGTGATTGCCGAAAATAAATCGACCCTGACCGATGCCTTTTACAATGACCCCACCGGGACCAACATGGCGAAGCTCTTCGCCATCCGCGAGGAGGTGACATGCAAATGAGATGGAATATTCTCGCGGACGATGCGTATGTGGCAAGACCCTCTCTGGCCTGCCGGCCATCTCCCCCACAAGGGGGGAGAAGACTCGCGGCACCGTCGTGTGCTCCAATTGAGAGGGGTTGGGGAGGGGTGGCCAAGACTGCCTTTCTAGCGCTTCTCGCTTTCCTCACCACCGCAACCCTCGCCCATGCCGGCTCGTCGCTTGGCATCGGCAATACCGATCCCGGCGCCGGTGCGCCGCCGAACTTCGTTATCGAATATATGCCCTGGCTGGCGAAGCTGATGTTCTGGATCAACGCCATGCAGGCGCAGTTCTATCGGCCTCTGGTCGCGGCTCTGAAAGGGATGCGCACCGATTTCTGGCAGGTTTGGCCGTTGGTTGGTGTCTCCTTCCTCTACGGTGTCTTCCATGCCGCAGGTCCCGGCCACGGCAAGGCGGTGATTTCGTCCTACATGATTGCCAACAAGATCGAGTTGAAGCGCGGCATCGTGATCTCCTTCCTCTCCGCCCTGCTGCAGGGGATGATGGCGATCGTTGTCGTCACCGCTGGCTTCCTCATCCTGCGCGGCACGACAATCACCATGAACGATGCACAGAAATGGCTCGAAGTCGGCTCGTTTGCGCTGATCGTCGTCTTCGGCATGTATATGCTGGTGCGCAAGCTGCGCATCCTGATGTGGCGGCCTGTGCTTGAGCTGGCGCCGGTCGGCCCGGAGCTCGCCGTTGCCGGCATGGGCAGCATGAATTTCCGCGAGGGCATCGAGCGCGGCCATCGCCATGGTCCCGGCCTCAACCATCCGCATGCGCACACGGCCGGCGAGGTCTGCGAAGTCTGCGGGCATGCGCATGTGCCATCCGTCGACATGGTCGCGGGCGAGGAATTCTCGCTCGCCTCGGCCTGGACGGCAATCATCGCCGTGGGCTTGCGGCCCTGCACGGGCGCACTCTTCGTGCTGACTTTCTGCTTCCTCAACGGGCTTTATCTCGGGGGCGCGCTCTCGGTGCTCGGCATGTCGATCGGCACCGCGATCACCGTATCGATCCTGGCGACGATTGCCGTCATGGCCAAGGGGACGGCGTTGAAGATCGCCGGCGACGGCTCGGCCGGCCTGTGGATCGGCAATGCCGTGGAATTGCTGGCCGCCGTCTTCGTCATCCTGTTCGGATTGCTGTTCCTGCTCGCCTCGCTCTACGACTGATAAAATAGCGACACGCTCTGGTAAAAGCGTCGGCGGCAGCGCACATAGAGGCCGCCGATTTTCTTTTTCAGGACACCGAAAATATGAGCATCACCCTTCATTCCGTCGCCACGCTTTCCATCCTGCCGCGCTTCAAAGGCCTCAAGGCCGCGCTTGACCAGGCCGAAGCGCTTTGCATCGAGCGCAAGATCGACCCTTCGGTCTTTCTCAATGCCCGGCTTGCGCCCGACATGCGCAGCCTGACCAATCAGGTGCAGCTCGCTTCCGACCATGCCAAAGGGTCCTTCTATCGCACCGCCGGCCTGCCGAACCCGTCGCTGCCCGATACCGAATCGAGCTTCGCCGAACTGCACGCGCGCATCGACAAGACGATCGAGCTCATTAAAGCCGTGACGCCCGAGCAGATGAACGGCCGCGACGACGCGATCGTCGAGCTGAAACTCGGCAGCGGCGTGCGACAGTTCACCGCACATGATTACCTGATCGGCTTCGCCCTTCCGAATTTCTATTTCCACGTCACCACCGCCTACGACATCCTGCGCCACAACGGCCTGCCGCTCGGCAAGATCCTCTATATGGGCGCCTGATCGCAGCTTGCAGACAGTCAACGGGCGTTCCTTGCCGGCTGGCGAAGGGCGCCCGTTTTTTGACCGGAGCTTAAAGTACCAAATTCTGATTTACGTACCTCAAAATCTGTTGTAAGACGAGCCGCAGGGAGGACACCATGCGGCCAACAGTACATGACATCGCTGAGGCGGCGGGCGTCAGCCTTGCTACGGTGGATCGCGTGCTGAACCGCCGGCCGGGCGTCCGCGCCGAGACGCGGGCACGGGTTGAGGATGCGATCGGCCGCATCGGCTTCGTTCGTGACATGGCTGCGGCCAATCTCGCCAAGGGCCGTGTCTATCCGCTGGCCTTCGTCATTCCCGGCAGCGATAATTCCTTCATGGTCGAATTGCGCCGCGAGGTCGGCGAGGCGATCAAGCGCTCGCCGCTGGAACGGACCAGCCTCCACTGCATCGAGGTTCCGGCCTTCGACGCGCACCGGCTGGCGGAAGCGCTGGACGGTTTATTCGCCGATCCGCCCGCCGGTGTTGCGGTCGTTGCTGTCGATGCGCCGGAGGTGCATGCGGCCATCGGCCGGCTGCGGCAGCAGGGTGTCGCCGTGGTTACCCTGGTCTCCGACCTGCCGGGTTCGGAGCGCGACCATTTCGCCGGCGTCGACAATGTCGCGGCTGGCCGCACCGCCGGCAGCCTGATGGGCCGGTTCCTGAACGGGCAGCAGGGCAGCGTCGCCGTCATCGCCGGCTCGATGCTGGTGGGCGACCATCGCGACCGCCTTGCCGGATTTTCCGCGCGGCTCGCAGAGATCAATTCCGGCCTCGATATCCTGCCGGTTGTGGAAGGGCAGGACGATCCGTCGCGGCTGCATGATCTCGTTGGTCATCTCCTGCACCAGCATCCCGGGCTGGCCGGCATCTACAATCTTGGCGCCGGCAACCGTGGGCTCATCCGGGCGCTCCGGGAGCGGCAATCCGGCGCCCGGCGGCCGGTCGTCATCGCGCACGAACTGACACCGTTTACGCGCGAGGCGTTGAATGCCGAGCTCATCGATGCGATCCTCAACCAGGATCCCGGCCACGAGGTTCGCAGCGCCATCCGCGTGATGAAGGCCAAGGCCGATGGCGTGCCGGTCATCGATGCGCAGGAGCGCATCCGCATCGACATTTTCTTGAAGGACAATCTGCCCTGAGCGGCAGCAGGAGGCATTATGTATCTCGGTCTCGATCTCGGCACGTCCGGCGTCAAAGCCATGCTGATGGACGACCAGCAGAAGATTATCGGCTCGGCGAGCGGTTCGCTCGACGTGTCGCGGCCGCATTCGGGCTGGTCTGAACAGGATCCGGCGCATTGGATAAGGGCGACCGAAGAGGCGATCGCCGGCCTCAAGGCAGCCCATCCGAAGGAATTGGCTGCGGTCAAGGGCATCGGCCTCTCAGGCCAGATGCATGGTGCGACGCTGATCGATGCCGATGACAAGGTGCTGCGGCCCTGCATCCTCTGGAATGATACGCGCTCCTATCAGGAAGCGGCGGCGCTCGACGCTGATCCGCGTTTCCGCGCCATCACCGGGAATATCGTTTTCCCCGGTTTCACCGCGCCAAAACTGGTCTGGGTGAAGAACAACGAGCCGGATGTCTTCGCCAGGGTGAAGAAGGTGTTGCTGCCGAAGGATTATCTCAGGCTTTGGCTCGCCGGCGAGTATATTTCGGAAATGTCGGATTCGGCCGGCACAAGCTGGCTCGATACCGGCAAACGCGCCTGGTCTGCCGATCTGCTCGCCGCCACCGGTCTCGACGAGAGCCAGATGCCGTCCTTGGTCGAAGGCACAGACAAGGCCGGCACGCTACGCAGCGAACTGGCGTCCAAATGGGGCATGGGCTCGGGCGTGGTGATTGCCGGCGGCGCCGGCGACAATGCGGCTTCGGCCTGCGGCATGGGCACCGTGAGCGAAGGTCATGCCTTCGTCTCGCTCGGTACGTCCGGCGTGCTGTTTGCCGCCAACGCGCGCTACCTGCCCAATCCGGCCAGCGCCGTGCACGCCTTCTGCCACGCGCTGCCGAACACCTGGCACCAGATGGGCGTCATCCTCTCGGCCACCGATGCGCTCAACTGGTATTCCGGCATCACCGGCAAGGGCGCGGCGGAACTGACGAAGGAACTCGGCGATGACTTGAAGGCGCCGAGTTCGGTGACCTTCCTGCCCTATCTTTCCGGCGAACGCACGCCGCATAACGATGCGAAGATCCGCGGCGTCTTCACCGGCCTGGGTCACGAGTCGGAGCGGGTCGTTCTGACGCAGGCGGTGCTCGAAGGCGTGACCTTCGCCATCCGCGACAATCTCGAAGCCTTGAAGAGCGCCGGCACACGTATCGCCCGCGTCACCGCCATCGGCGGCGGTTCGCGTTCGCGCTACTGGCTGAAGTCGATCGCCACCTCGCTCGGCATTCCGGTCGACATTCCCGCCGATGGCGATTTCGGCGCGGCTTTTGGCGCCGCACGGCTCGGTCTGATCGCCGCCACCGGTGCCGATCCGGTCGCGGTCTGCACGCCGCCTGCCACGGATGAGACGATCGAGCCCGATAGCGCGCTGACGCTTGCCTACGAGGCGGCCTATGCGCGCTATCGGTCGGTATATCCGGCGATTTCGGCGCTTGGGCAATAAGATGACAGTTCTCGCGATGCGCTAAACGACCCCGCGCGACGCAGACAATAACGAACACTAACCTAAGGAGACAACTATGAGCACCGGCTTTTTCGGCACGATCGAGAAGATCAAATATGAGGGTCCGGACAGCACCAATCCGCTGGCCTATCGCCACTACAATCCCGATGAGATCGTCATGGGCAAGCGCATGGAAGACCATCTGCGCTTTGCGGTGGCCTATTGGCACACCTTCGTCTGGCCCGGCACCGACCCGTTCGGCGGCAACACGTTCGAGCGTCCCTGGTTCAACAACACCATGGAAGCGGCCAAGCTGAAGGCCGACGTCGCCTTCGAATTCTTCACCCTGCTTGGCACGCCGTTCTACTGCTTCCACGACGCCGACGTGCGGCCCGAGGGCAGCAACTTTGCTGAAAACACCAAAAACCTCAACGAGATCGTCGACTATTTCGCCGAGAAGCAGGCCCAGACCGGCGTCAAGCTGCTCTGGGGCACGGCGAACCTCTTCTCGCATCGCCGCTATATGTCGGGTGCCGCCACCAATCCCGATCCGGATGTGTTCGCCTTTGCCGCTGCGACGGTCAAGACCTGCATCGACGCCACCAAGAAGCTCGGCGGCCAGAACTATGTGCTCTGGGGCGGCCGCGAAGGCTATGAGACTCTGCTCAACACCGATCTCAAGCACGAACTGGACCAGATGGGCCGTTTCCTTAACCTGGTCGTCGAGTACAAGCACAAGATCGGCTTCGAGGGCACGATCCTGATCGAACCGAAGCCGCAGGAGCCGTCCAAGCACCAGTATGATTATGACGTCGCCACGGTCTACGGCTTCCTCAAGAAGTACGGCCTGGAAAACGAAGTGAAGGTCAATATCGAGCAGGGCCATGCCATTCTCGCCGGCCACACCTTCGAGCATGAATTGTCGCTTGCCAATGCGCTCGGCATCTTTGGTTCGATCGATATGAACCGCAACGACTATCAGTCGGGCTGGGACACCGACCAGTTCCCCAACAACGTGCCGGAAATGGCGCTGGCCTTCTACCAGGTCCTGGCCGGTGGCGGCTTCAAGAATGGCGGCACCAATTTCGATGCCAAGCTGCGCCGCCAGTCACTCGATCCGGAAGACCTGCTGATCGGCCATATCGGCGGTATCGATTGCTGCGCCCGCGGCCTCAAGGCGGCTGTGCAGATGATCGAGGACAAGGCGCTTTCCGATCCGCTCGAGGCTCGTTATGCCGGCTGGAAGGTGCCTGAGGCGCGGAAAATGCTCGACGGCGGTTATACGCTGGAAGAAATCGAGGCTTGGGTTGTCAATTCCAACGTCAACCCGCGGCCGAAGTCCGGCAAGCAGGAAGCGCTGGAGAACGTGGTCAACCGGTACGTTTGATAGATACCCTCTTCTCCCCATCGGGGAGAAGATGTCCGAAGGACAGATGAGCGGGCTTCCTGGGCGAGGCGGCCCCCTCATCCGGCCCCACTGGGTCGAGCCACTCGTCTCGACCCGTCCTCTGGACCCTCCTCCCCGAGGGAAGAGGACACCACTGTCACCCAAGGCTTTCCTCAAAGAGCGTCAGCAGGCGCTTCCAATGCCGTTCGGCACCGGTTTCGTCATAGACGCCGTCGCGATCCGGGACGGTCCAGCCATGCTTCATCCCGACATAATTCTCGATGATATGGTCGACTTCGGCCACCCGGAATGCCTCAGCGAGCCGGGCGGACTGTTCGGGCGGGAAACTGCCGTCGACGCCGGCAACGCCGACATAGACGCGGCCCTTGATCTGGCTGGCCAAGCGGTGCGGGCTATCCTCCGCGTCGCTGGCGAGATTGCCGCCGTGGAAGCTCGCCGCGGCCGCGATGCGATCCGGATAGGTGGCAAGTGCGGTGATCGCGCGGCCGCCGGCCATGCAATAGCCGGTCACGCCGACCGGTCCATCCACGCCCTCGGCGGCGAGCGCGTCCAGGAAGGCGGCGGTATCGGCCCTGGTCATGGCATGGCTTGTGCCACGGATCATCGTCATGATCTGGTTGCGATCGGCCTCGACGTTGAAGGCATTGCCGCTGAATGGGCCATAGGCGCCGAAGCGATAGAAGAGATCAGGCAGTAGGACGACATAGCCGGCGTCCGCAAGTCGCTGGGCCATGTCGAACATCGCATCCCGGATGCCGATACCGTCCATATAGAACAGGGCGCCCTTGCTGGTCTCTGCGCCATCCGGGCGGAAAACCCAAGCCCTGGCGGTGCCATCGGCGGTTTTGATCTCGATCTCGCGTTTCATGAACATTCCCTTGCATTTGACGGCCGGCCAAGCGGCTCTGGCAATCTGTCAAATGGCCGTGACCGGCTCAAGACAAATTGGCGTGTCTGGCTGCAAGGAATTTATGGGCTTCAGTTCACTGCGTTGAAGGCGAGCACCGCGTTGTCGGGTTGAAGCGCTTCGAAATCGACGCCGTCGCCCTGTGCCAGCGTCAGGACTTCCCGTCCGCTGTCATCTGTGAGCGTCACGGTGTTGTCTTCATTCTGCGTCCAGTTGCGCACCTCGCCAAGGCCGGGCCAGACCGTTTCGCAATCGTGGCCGGGCCTGACGTCGCTGGAACGGCCGCTCTGGCGGTTGCCGCGGGTCAGCAGGCAAGCCGTGCCGTTTTCCATGTTCGAAACGGTGAAATCCAGGTTGGTTTTGTTGACCGAAGCCGTGACGACCGGATCGGGCGCCGGCTCTTTCGCCGGGCCGAGCATCCACAATCCAAAACCGCCGACGCAAAGCGTCAGGATGAGCGCGCGCATGCCCATGATCCGCTCCATCTTGGTGCCGTCCCGAGGTTTTGGGGCGGCGCCGGGCGCGCATGCCCGGCTCGAGGAGCAATGATGCGGCGCAAAACTTGCCGGAGGATTAACGATTTTCGGAATATGGTAAAATTCTAATTAAATTCTACTTGTTTTGCGCATGTCGTTATCCCGAAACCGGGGCCATTTTCGGGCGACGTGTTATCCGTTCCACGGCGTCTCCGGCACCGGGGTGACCGGTGCGCCCTTCTCAAGGAAGGAGATGACGTTGTCGGCGACGAGATCGGCCATGGCGTTGCGGGTGACGACCGAGGCCGAGGCAACATGCGGAAGCAGCGAGACATTGTCGAACGTCATCAGCGCTTCCGGCACGTTCGGCTCGTCGTCGAACACATCCAGGCCGGCACCGGCGATGTCGCCATTTTCCAGCGCCTGGATCAGGTCGTCCTCGCTCACCGTCCAGCCGCGGCCGACATTGATCAGCACGCCGTTCTTACCGAGCGCTTTGAGGATTTCCGTGTTGATTGTGCGACGCGTTTCCGCCGTCTTCGGCACGATGCAGACGAGCGTATCGACCGTCTCGGCCAATTCCTTCAGCGAGCCGACATAGTCATAGGGCACGGCGCTGTTGGGCCGGCGGGTGTGATAGCTGATCTTGACGTGGAAGGCTTCCAGACGGCTGGCGATCTGCTGGCCGATGCGGCCCATGCCATAGATGCCGACATGCCGGCCGCGTAGCGACAGTGGCGACAGGCGGAACGGACCTTCCTTGACCCAGCGGCCGGCACGCAGCCAGTTCTCGGCCTGGGGCAGCAGGCGAATGGTATTGAGCAGCAGGCCGATGGCGGTGTCGGCGACTTCCTCATCGAGCACGTCGGGCGTGTTGGTGACGATGATGCCCTTGCTCGCGGCATGCCTGACGTCGACGCCGTCATAGCCGACGCCGAAATTGGCGATCAGCTTCAGTTTCGGAAGCGCGTCGATCAAGGCGGCCGAACTGCCGCTGGAAGCGACGGCCGCCACGACCTTTTCAGCCATTTCCGGCGTCACATCGGCCGGATTTGCGCTCTTCAATTCGATGAGGTCGAAGCGGCCGGTGAGACGTTCGCGCACGCGCGGATGAACCTTGCCGATCAGGAGAACAGTGGTCATGGGAAATATCGTTACTTTCGCGGTTTCATGGGACCGGAAGACTGGCGGATGCGCATTTCCGGTTTGATGAGATGAAGGCCGTCGGGCTCGTGGCTGCCGGCCAGGCGATCGAGCAGTGCCCGCGCCGCGAGCCGGCCGACCTCTGACTGTCCGTTCCAGACGGTCGTCAGCGCCGGCGTGGCGATCGAAGCTTCCTCAAGATCGTCATAGCCGGAGACCGAGATGTCAACCCCTGGTGTCAGCCCCGCACGGGCGATGCCATTCATCAGGCCGATGGCGACGAGGTCGTTCCAGCAGACGGCGGCGGTGGGTTTGAGCGGCAGCGACAGGAAATGCACCGCCGCCTCGAAGCCGCTCTGGCGGGTGCGAGGGCCGGGAATCCTGAGTTCCGGCAGAACATCTATATTGGCCTTGCGGAGCGCATTGACATAGCCCTGGTAGCGGTCGCGGCCGGTCGAGGTCTGGTCCGTGCCGCCGACCATGGCGATCACCTTGTGGCCGAGCGAGATCAGGTGGTTGGTGGCGAGCGAGATGCCATAGCTGTCATCGCCGCGGAAGGCAGGCAGGCTGACGCCCTCGATGGTGCGGGCGACCAGGATGACCGGCATGCCGTTTTCCTCGGCCAGTTCCAGGTCCTCCGACGGCGTGCCGATCGCCGGCGACATGATGATGCCGTCGCCGCCGAGCTGCAGCATGGTCTCGATGAAATTGCGCTGCTTTTCGACCGAGTCGTAGTGATTGGAGAGGATGAAGGTGTGCTGGCTGCGGTCGAGCTCGCTTTCGATCGCTTTGAGGATTTCGGCGTAGAACGGATTCATGATGTCGTGGACGATGACACCGATAATGCCCGAGCGCGAGGTGCGCAGGCTGGCTGCGCGCCGGTTATAGATATAGCCCAGCGCGCGTGCCTGTTCCTTGATCTTGTCGCGGGTGGAGACGGCAACCAGCGGGCTGTCGCGCAGTGCCAGCGAAACCGTGGCGGTCGATACGCCCAAGGTCTCGGCTATGGTCGATAGTTTAATCTTCTGGGCCATACAGCCTCCCGCACGCACGACCCGCCGAACTTATGAACACGGCGGCACCGATCCGCATATCTCCCTAAATCGATTGAGGTATCACAGAATCGCGCATCTGCAACGCCCTCCGCGCGAGGGAAGCGTATTATTCACCATTTCCCTCGTCATCATCGGGCTGATCACCGAAATTACGATTGATCCGGCGCAGCACCTTGGAGAATTGGCGGATTTCCTTGTCGGTCAGGCCATCGAAAGCGAAAGCCTCCGTCGCCTTGATCGCATAGGCGATGGCGCCGACATGCCGTTGCCCTTCGGGCGTCAGCGTGGCGCGCATCTGCCGGCCGTCGGTCTCTCCCGGCAATTTCTGGATGAAGCCCTGCGCCTCCATGCGCGACAGCGTCCGGGTCATGGTCGGGGGCTTGACGCCGAGTTCGGTGGCAATCGCGCCTGCGGTCATCGACTCCTTGCCGGCGAGCGCCAGAATGACCGCGTCCTGGCCGGCATAGATGCTGCTTGCCGACAGCGAATTGGTGAGGAAGGTCCGCATCGAGCGTGCTGCGCGGGTGATTTCCGGCTGCAGCGTGCCTGCCACATATCGCTCTTTCGGCTTGTCGTCCTTCTCCTTCTTGTCGCCCTTGTCCTTCTTGACCATGTCCGCCCCGGTCTTTGCTTAAATCTGCGGAGACTGTATGACTGAAGCGCAAGGCGCATGGCAAGGGGAAGTTGGACAGAATGGCCGATCACGAAAAAAACCCTCGGACCATTGCCGTCCTGCCACTCGGAGCCCACGAATATCATGGTCCGCATCTGCCGCTCGACACCGATACGCTGATCGCAGAGGGCATCGCTCAGCGCCTGAAGGAGGCGCTGCCGCAGCATATCGAGATGCTGTTCCTCGAGGCTGATCCGATCGGCTATTCGATCGAGCATTCCGACCGCGAGGGCACCCGCTCGCTCGCCTTCAACGAGGCCGTCGAGGGCTGGCTCGACATCGCCGACAACCTGATGCAGAGCGGCGTGGAAAAGCTCATCCTGCTCAACGCCCATGGCGGCAATTCACCACTGCTCACCATCGTCGCCACCGAGGCGCGGGTGCGGTTCAAGATGCTGTGCGTGACGACGAGCTGGACACGCTTCGGCGTGCCCGACGGCGTGATCACGCCGGCGGAAAAGGCGCTCGACATCCATGGCGGCGCTATCGAGACATCGGTGATGCTGGCGCTGCATCCGGACAAGGTCGATATGTCGCTGGCGCAGAATTTTCACTCACGTCAGAGCTATTTCGCTCGCGATTTCGGCCATTTGCGCGCCTATGGACCACATGCTTTCGGCTGGATGATGAGCGATCTCAATCCGGATGGGGCGGCGGGGGATGCGACCGCTGCCACGGCTGAGAAGGGTGAGGCGCTGATCGAGCATGCGGTGAAGGGGCTGGTGGAACTGGTCGAGGATGTCGACAGGTTCGATATGTCGATTTTTGGGACGAGGCGCTCGCTGGTGGCAGACCTTTGAGATATCTCTCGACCGCATTTGCAATCACTCTGGCCGCCGCGTGCGCTGCCTGTGCCATGAGGATATCACCATTACGTATTCACGACGATGGCGTGGTAGAGACGCGGCCCAAAGGGTATTTCGGAACGTTGGGCGATCGTTGGAGAAAAATCGAAATATCGCTTCCAAAGCAGAATGTGAAATGGCTCCACGAGTGGGAATCCACTTTCTTTGTCGAGATAACCAATTGTGAAGGCAAAGGTTTGATGCCGTATGAGCTCTTTGTCAACGGAACTTCTGTAGCTCTGTTGTCAATGGAGGACGCAGAATTTGACCAGTTCTACAAGACCTTGAAGGATCCAGTGAAAGGTTACGTCTATATTGAAGAATCCAGATATGAGAACCAGCAGCACCTTGCATGTCATTCGATGGCGGGAGCATGACTGCGGCAAAAGTCTGGAGCACCGAGTATGGGATTAAATAGTCGGTGCTTTGGGGGCCGCTGGGCTTCGGCCTAGGCGTGGCCGTTCAACCCGTCTATCCATCCCGCGAAGCCGTGCAAGGCTCGCTGCAACTCCTCTTGTCGTTTCCGGTCGGCGAATATTCTTGCAATCTCATCCGGTGTCCGGCTGATGAGATGGATGTGGATGCCGACCTCCGGCATCACCGCCACCGACATGGTGCGCAGCACCTCTGACAGCGCCGCGTGCGAGATGTCGTTGCGGCTCGACGCTCTGAGCAGCATCGCAGGCTTGTGCGGGATCTCGTCGCGCGATACCAGCCAATCGAGCAGGTTCTTCAGCCCGCCCGGAATGCCATGGGCATATTCCGGGCAGGAGATGATCAGGCCGTCGGCTTCGCGAACCTTTTGGCCGAGGTCGTTGACGGCCTGTGGCGTCAGATCGCCTTCGCGATCGGGATTGAAGATCGGCAGGTCGCCCATGCCGTCATAGAGTTCGATGGCGATGCCGTCCGGTGCATCTTTCGCCATGGCGCGCAGCAGCGCCGTGTTGGTGGAAACACGGCGCAGGCTGCCCGATATGGCGAGGAAGCGCTTCACGGCTGATCAGGCGGCGTCGGTCTTGATATAGTTGCCCTTGGGGAATTCGCTGGCAAGGGCGCTATACCACTTGCCGCTCTTCTTCACCGTGCGCACCTGCGTCTGATAATCGACATGGACGAGGCCGAAGCGCATCTTGTAGCCCTCCGCCCATTCGAAATTGTCCATCAGCGACCAGGCGAAATAGCCGCGCAGCGGATAGCCCTCCTTGATCAGGTCCGCCGAGACCGACAGATGGTCGGTGTAGTAATCGAGCCGTGGCTGGTCGTCGACTTCGCCATTGACGCCGACGCCCATATTGTAGGCGGCGCCGTTTTCGGTGATGTAGAGCTCCGGCAGCTCGTAGCGGGCATAGAGGTCGCGCACGACGTGGCTCAACCCGGTCGAATTGATCTCCCAGCCGATATCGGTCTTTTCCGGCTTGACGGGAGCAGCCTCGACGGTCGCCGGGAAGGCGGCGTTCGGGTTGGGATCTGCGGAGACGTGCTCGGGCCGGTAATAGTTCAGGCCCCACCAGTCGATTTTCTGCGAAATCGTCTTGAGGTCGCCGGCCTCGATCTTCGGCATGATATCGCCATAGGCGTCGAGGAGCGCCTGCGGGTAATGGCCCTTGAACACCGGGTCGAAGAAGATGCCGTTGTGGAAGGCATCGTGGCGGACGGCGGCGGCCTTGTCGGCCTCGCTATTGGAGGCCGGCATCACCGACATGGCATTGTAGACGATGCCGACCGGCAGTTTGGGCGCCTCAGTGCGGATCGCCTCGACGCCGAGGCCATGGGCGAGGTTGGTGAAGTGGGCGGCATGCAGCATGGCCTGCATGTTGCGCTCGCCCGGGGCATGGATGCCGTAGAGATGCGACAGGATCACCGAGCACCAGGGCTCGTTGAAGGTCGCCACGGCATCGAGCCGGTCGCCCAGGCGGCGGATCACCGTCTGGGCATAGCGCTGGAAGGCACAGGCCGTCGAGCGCGCCGTCCAGCCGCCGTCGCCCATCAGCGTCAGCGGCAGGTCCCAATGGTAAAGCGTGGCAAAAGTCTTGATGCCGCGCGCCTTGCAGCCGTCGACGAGGCGGTCGTAGAAATCCAGGCCCTTCTCGTTCAGCGGGCCGGTGCCATCGGGATAGATGCGTGGCCAGGCGATCGAGAAGCGATAGGCTTCGACGCCGAGTTCCTTGATCAGGTCGAGGTCTTCATCCAGGCGGTTATAGTGGTCGCAGGCCATGTCGCCATTGTCGCGGTTATGCACCCGGCCCGGCATGTTGCAGAAGGCGTCCCAGATCGATGGCTTGCGGCCGTCGGCCTTGCTGGCGCCTTCGATCTGGAAGGCGGCGGTGGCGACGCCAAACACAAAATCTCCCGGGAAGCGGGCGGCGAGAATTTTCGGATCCATGCTGAATTTCCCCTTTTAGGGTGACGGACAGGCGCGTCGCGCCAGAGTTCGGAGGCGGTTTAGCCAAGCCGGGCCGGAAAGTCGAGTTACGAAATTTTTAAATCTGTAACGTTGCAGTTTGAATTGCCACGGCTGTTTGCGGGGCATAGACTTTATGGACCGGCGCTATTTCGGGTTCTTCTCCAGCCATTTGGTCATGTCATCGATTTCCTTCCTCTGGGCATCGATGATTTTCTGCGCCAATTGCCGCGCCCATTCATCCTTGCCGTATTTGAGCTCGACCTCGGACATCTGTACTGCGCCCATATGATGGGCGATCATGCCGCAGATGAAGGCGACGTCCGGCTTGTCTTGCATCATGCCTTGCGTCATCGCCGGATCCATCTGCTGCATGCCGCTCATGAAATCCTTCTGGAAGTCCTTCATCGGCATGCTGGACATGTCCATTTGCTGTTGCATCGCCATGCTCTCGCCGGGTTTTTCACATGCCTCGGGAAGAGTCATGGCCATCGAAAAAGCAGGGGCGGCGAGGATCGGGATCACGATCGAGATGGCAAATGCTGTCGTCTTGAGAATAGGATTCATGGTCAATCTCCAAAGCATTCAACATTATCGAGCAGCGTCATTGTGGCCGCAATTGGAAAGGGCGGCAAAATTGCCGCCCCGGTTTCTCACATTGATTGTCGTGACCTACTGTCAGAGCTTCACCCAGGCGCCATTGCGCTTGGACGAATTGATGCAGGCCTCGACGAACGCCACGCCCTTCACGCCGTCCTCGACGGTCGGATAGATCACAGCCGGGTCGACCGGCTTGCCGTTGCGCTTGGCGATGATCGCCTTGGCTGCTTCGGTGTAGATGGTGGCGAAGCCTTCCAGATAGCCCTCCGGATGACCTGAAGGTATGCGGCTGACGCGGCCGGCGGCGGGGCCGGCGCCGGCGCCGTTGCGGGTGAGCAGTGTCTTCGGCTTGCCGAGCTCCGTGTACCAGAGATAGTTCGGATCGGCCTGCACCCATTCCAGGCCACCCTTGGTGCCGTAGACGCGGACTTTCAGGCCGTTCTCGTGACCCGGAGCCACCTGGCTGCACCAGAGCAAGCCCTTGGCGCCGCCCTTGAAGCGCATCATCACATGCGCATTGTCGTCGAGCTGGCGGCCGGCGACGAAAGTGTGGACGTCGGCGGCGAGCTCTTCCGCCTCGAGGCCGGAGATGAAGCAGCCGAGGTTATAGGCATGCGTGCCGATATCACCGGTCGAACCGCCGGCACCGGATTGCTTCGGGTCGGTGCGCCAGGCTGCCTGCTTCTGGCCGGTCTGCTCGATCGGTTCGGAAAGCCAGTCCTGCGGATATTCCATCTGCACCAGGCGGATTTCGCCGAGCTCGCCGTTCTTGACCATTTCGCGCGCCTGGCGGACCATCGGATAGCCGGTGTAATTGTGCGTCAGGATGAACAGCGCATCGCTCTCCTTGGCAACTTTCAGCAGCTTCTTGGCGTCGGCGAGGTTGGAGGTCAGCGGTTTGTCGCAGATCACGTGGATACCGCGGGTCAAAAATTCCTTGGCGGCCGGGTAGTGCATGTGGTTCGGCGTGACGATAGCCACGGCTTCGATGCCGTTCTTGAGCTTGGCTTCGCGGATCGCCATGGATTTGAAATCGTCATAGGTGCGCGACGGGTCGAGGCCGAGTTCGGCGCCGGACTGGCGTGCTTTCTCCGGCGTCGACGAGAGCGCGCCGGCGACGAAGTCATAGTGATCGTCGATGCGCGCCGCGATGCGGTGCACCGCGCCAATAAAGGCGCCCGAGCCGCCGCCCACCATGCCGAGCTTGATGCGCGGCTCGAATTTTTCCGTCGTTCCTTCGATGGCCATGTGGTTTCTCCTGTTCTTGTTGGTTGGCAGCCGTGGTACCCCCCTCTGCCCTGCCGGGCATCTCCCCCTCAAGGGGGGGAGATTGGATGGGGCGCTCTTCCTGCCTCGATTTGCCGTTGCATATTCAGCGACGTTCGTTTTGGGACGATGGCCGTGCCCCTCGGTCGATCTCCCCCCTTGAGGGGGAGATGCCCGGCAGGGCAGAGGGGGGTAACCCCCACCCATTACAGCCCCAGCATCCGCCTGTTCGCCGCATCATCCGTCCCGGACGCGGCAAAGTCGTCGAATGCCTTCTCCGTCACACGAATAATATGATGCCGGACAAATTCCGCACCCTCGCGCGCACCATCCTCCGGATGCTTCAGCGCGCATTCCCATTCGACCACGGCCCAGCCGTCGAAATCATGTTGCGTCAGCTTGGAGAAGATGCCGCCGAAATCGACCTGGCCGTCGCCGGGCGAGCGGAAGCGGCCGGCGCGCTGCACCCAGCCCTGGTAGCCGCCATAGACGCCCTGCCGGCCGGTCGGGTTGAACTCGGCATCCTTGACGTGGAACATCTTGATGCGGTCGTGATAGATGTCGATGTGGTCGAGATAGTCGAGGCACTGCAGGACATAGTGCGACGGGTCGTAGAGCATGTTGGCGCGGGGGTGGTTCTTAACCCGCTCGAGGAACATCTCGAAGGTTACGCCGTCATGCAGGTCTTCGCCCGGATGGATTTCGTAGCAGACGTCGACGCCATTGTCCTCGGCATGGTCGAGGATCGGCGTCCAGCGGCGGGCGAGTTCGTCGAAGGCGGTTTCGACCAGGCCGGCCGGGCGCTGCGGCCAGGGATAGATGAATGGCCAGGCAAGGGCGCCGGAGAAGGTCGCATGCGCCTTGATGCCGAGATTCTTCGAGGCCGAGATCGCCATCTTCACCTGGTCGACGGCCCAGGCCTGGCGTGCTCCAGGGTTGCCGCGCACTTCGGGTGCGGCAAAGCCGTCGAAGGCTTCGTCATAGGCCGGATGGACGGCGACGAGCTGGCCCTGGAGATGGGTGGAAAGCTCGGTGACCTCGATGCCGTTCTGGCGGGCGACTCCGGCGAATTCGTCGCAATAGTCCTTGGAGGTCGCGGCCTTCTTGAGGTCGATGAGCTGGCCGGCCCAGGTCGGGACCTGGACGCCAACATAGCCGGCATCGGCGGCCCATTTGGTGATCGCATCCCAGGAATTGAAGGGGGCGGTGTCGCCCGCGAACTGTCCGAGAAACAGCGCCGGGCCCTTGATCGTCTTCATTTGGATTCCTCCTGATTGTGGCGGGAAATTAACATCGGAAAAAAGATTGCGAAACGGAAAAGGTCATAAAGAAACGCGCCCATCCGGTGGGATGGGCGCGAGAGGGTCACGTCAGATCAGAACGGAGAATCCGGGAAGTAGAAATCCTTGGCATTGTCCTTGGTGACGAGAGTGGCGTCGAGGACATAGGTACCGCGGACCGGGACCTGATCATAGAAGTTGTTGGCGGTCAGTTCCATCGCAGTGCCGACCATTGCCGGCGGATAGAGGATGTCGACCGGGATCAGCTTGTCGCCGTCCATGACCTTCTTGACCATGTCCTTGGAGCCGGCGCCGGCGAGAACATATTTGATATCCGTACGCTTGGCCTGGTCGATGGCCTGCAGCACGCCCACGGCCATGTCGTCATCCTGGCACCAGACCACGTCGATCTTCTGATATTTGGTCAGATAGTCCTGCATGACCTTGAAGGCGTCGTCGCGGTTCCAGTTGCCGTATTGGCGGTCGAGAACCTTGATGTTCGAGCCGGCAATACCCTTGTCGAAGCCGTCCTGACGCTGCTGGTCGATCGGGATCGGCAGGCCTCTGATAACGACGACCTGGGCGTCCGGATCGTTCTTCTTGATATATTCGCCGGCCGTCTGGCCGAGGGCGGGATTGTTGCCGGCGACATAGAGGTCGCGGATCGTGTTGTCGTTCACCGACGGCGCGCGGTCGACGATGGTGACGAACTTGCCGGCGTCCTTGACTTCCTTGATGGCGTTGACCAGCGGATCCGGGTCGGACGGCAGGATGACCAGCGCATCGATGCCCTGCGTCTGCAGGTCCTGGATGGCATTGGCCTGGCTCGCGGCATCCGGCGAGGTCTTGACAATGACGTTGAGGCCCGGATGTTCGGCCATCAGCAGCTTGGCGACGCGTTCGGCATGGAAGACCACGCCCGCCGTCCAGCCATGGTCGGCGGCCGGGATCGACACGCCGATCGTCACCTTCTTGTCATCGGCGTGGGCGACGCCGGTAAGCGCCATCATGCTGATGGCGGCAATGCCCATTAGTCCTTTACGCATGTTCTCTCTCCCAAGTTCAGGGTCCACGACATGGGCCGGGCGACCCCTTGACCCGGCCGGTTCACGATTTCCGCATCAGCGAACGCTGAACGAGCATCGCAATGATGATGATCGCGCCCTGGATGGCGCCGATCAGGTATTCGCTGATGAAATTCGACAACAGCATGATGTTGCCGACGATTTCGAGGATGAAGGCGCCGCAGACTGTGCCCCAGATGCGGCCGACACCGCCACGCAGCGCAGTGCCGCCAACGACCACGGCGGTGATCGCCTGCAATTCCCAGAGAGTGCCTGTTGTCGCAGACGTCGAACCGAGACGTGGCACATAAAGCAGCACGGCGACCGAAACGCAGAGGCCCTGGAGCACGTAGGTGACGGTGCGCACGATATTGACCGGGATGCCGGAATAACGCGCCACATCTTCGTTGGAACCGACCGCCAGCACGTGCCGGCCATAGCGGGTGCGATAAAGGATGAAGGCACCGATGGCGGCAGTGAGGACGATGATGAGGATCGGCACCGTAACATTGAAGCTGCCGATCTTGACGATATTGCCGAAATAGGCCGGGCGATAGAGGCTCTGCAGGTCCGGCGAGCGCAATGTGATCGCGCCGCCCTGCGACAGCCAGGTGGTCAGGCCGCGATAGATCCCCATCGTGCCGAGCGTGGCGATGAAGGGCTCGATCTTGCCGACTGTGGTGATGAGGCCGTTGGCGAGGCCGCAGAGCGCGCCGATGACCACGGCGAGCGCCATGGCGGCAAGCAGCATCAGGCCGGGCTCGGCAATAACGCCCGAATTCATGAACAGGATCATCAGGCAGGCGACGAAGGCGACCATCGAGCCCACCGACAGGTCCAGCCCGCCGGAGGAAATGACGAAGGTGGCGCCGACCGCGATGATGGCGATGAAGGCGCTGCGGGTCATGACGTTGGAGAGATTCGTGCCGCCAAGAAAATTCGGGTTGATGAAGAAGCCGACGATGAGCAGCAGCGCCAGCGCCACGAAGGGCGCGACGGCGCGCAGATCGACATCCTTCCAGGAGCGCTCGATCTTCGGAGTTTCGGTCGAAACATTGGCCATGCTCAGTCTTCGCCGCTCAGGCGGCCTCCCCGATTTTGACGCCCGTGGCAAGCACGACGATCTCGTTCTCGTTCATGTGCTCGCCTGTGACCTCGCCGACGATCCGGCGCGAGCGCATGACGATGATGCGATCGCAAATGCCGATCAGTTCCGGCATTTCGGAGGAGACGACGATGATCGAACGGCCTTCTGCGGCCAGCTTGGCGATGAATTTATAGATCTGTTCCTTGGTGCCGATGTCGATGCCGCGCGTCGGCTCGTCAATGATGACGATCGAGGGATCGAGCATCATCATCTTGGCGAGCAGCAGCTTTTGTTGATTGCCGCCCGAGAGCTGGCCGGCGAGCAGGTCCTTGCGACCGGTGCGGATATCGAATTCGCGGATTGCCTCGTCCAGCGCGGCGCGTTCCCTGTTGCGGTCGATCTGGAAGGCGCGGATGAATTTGCCGAGCGAGGCGAGCGTCAGATTGGTCTTGAGGTCTTTCAGGAGAAGCAGGCCTTTGCCCTTGCGATCCTCGGAGAGATAGACGATGCCGGCCCTGAGGCTCGACTTGACGTCCAGAAAGCTCACCGGCTGCCCGTTCAACCGGATCTGGCCCCTGCCGGCCCGCAGGCCGACAATGCCTTCCATCAGTTCCGTGCGGCCGGCGCCGACCAGGCCGGCAAAGCCCAGGATCTCGCCCTTGTGCAGCTTGAACGAGGCATGCTCGGCGTGGTGCGGGACGCTGAAATCGCTGACCTCGAGCACAGTTCCAGCGGTGGTCGCGGCATGGCGGTCCGGATAGAGTTTCGCCACGTCGCGGCCGACCATCAGCCGCGCCATATCTGCCGGTTCCAGTTCGCTCACCGGATGGCTGGCAACGAGGCGGCCGTCGCGCAGCACGGTCACCTGATCGGCAATCTCCTTCACCTCCTGCAGGCGATGCGAGATGTAGAGCACGGCGACGCCCTTGTCGCGGATGTCGCGGATCACCTTCAGCAGCGCCTCGGTCTCGACCGGGGTGAGCGAGGCGGTCGGCTCGTCGAAGATCACCACGCGATGCGGCACCAGCAGCACGCGGGCGATCTGCACCAATTGCCGCTGGGCGATCGACAGCCGGCCGACAATGGCGGTGGGATCGATGTCGGCGCCGAGTTCGAGAATGGCCCTGTGAGCGCCGGCGTTCATGGCGCGATCGTCGACCGTCAGGCCGCGGCGCAATTCACGGCCGAGATAGATGTTCTGCGCCACGGTCAGGTCGGGCGCGAGCAGGATTTCCTGATGGACAAGGACGATACCGCGATGTTCCGCATCGACAGGACCGGAGAGATGGATCGGCTGGCCATCCATGCTGAGCTCGCCGCGGGTGGGTGTGAGGTGTCCGGCGAGCAATTTCATCAATGTCGACTTACCGGCGCCGTTTTCGCCGATGATCGCATGCACCTGCCCGGCATTGACGGTGAGGTTGATGTCGCGCAGCACTTCGACAATGCCGAAGGTCTTCGATATCCCGACCGCCTGCAACAGCGGCGTGAGTGAGCCCGCGGCGGACATGCTCATCGGGCGGCACCCCGTTCGGGGCGCGCGAAAGACGCAGCAAATCCAATGTAGCTGAGATACAACACCTGAATTCCTCCGGGATTCAAGCTAGCCCAGAAAATGAGGTACGTAAAGCAACTTTAGAGCATGCTGTTATTATTTGGAAGAATTCTGCTGTAGCGGCAGTTGGGTCAGTTAAAGATGCGATGGCCCCGCCTCTCGATGTGCCGGTCGATGCCAGCGTTGGGGCAAGGATAGCGACCTGCGGGCTACGCTGCTGTCGCCAGCGGCTTCGCGCGCTCGATCCGCGCTCGTTCCTTGGGGCTGTGCATGGCATCCCATAAATCGTTGCGCCGCTGCACGTTGAGCCAGAAGTCCGGGCTGTTGCCAAACACGCGCGCCAAAATCAGCGCGGTTGCTGCCGTCACGCTACGCCGGTCGTTGCACAATTCGTTTACGTGCTTGCGCTGGACGCCCATTGCCTCGGCCAAGGCCGCCTGCGTCAGGCCGAGCGGCTGCATGAATTCTTCCGTCAAGATTTCGCCGATCGTCGCCGGCTTACGCTTGGTCATCAGCATCTTTCACCTCATCGATAACTATGGTCGTCAAGATAGACATCGGACGCCTCGCCGCGACTGCCATCCCATCGAAAGACCACCCGCCATTGCTTGTTGACCCGGATTGAACACAAACCATCGAGATTACCGCGCAGTTTCTCGAAATGGTTACTGGGCGGTACACGCAAGTCCTGATCGGTCATTGCGTCGTCGATCATCTGCAGTTTGCGGAACAACCGGCTTTCGAGGTCGGCAGGAATATTCCGGGAGTGGACATCCTCCACGAAGAATGCCCGCAACCAATCGTCCCGAAAACCGACGATCATTCATCTCTCCAGTTTCGAGTGAATGTACCACTCTATAACTCATGCTGCAAGCGCTGGAATAATCGCAGGTGGACACCGTCAAGTGTCGCATTAGGATTTAGGAAAGCTGATGGCCGACAACAAGCGCACGGCGGGAGGTCGTTACCGTGCGCTTGTCGTCAGCCGAAGTCTTGCGTGGATTGCGGCGGGTTCGTCAGTGTCCGCCGCCACCCGCACCCTTCGGCGGGGCTTTTGGCTTGCTCAGCATGGCGGTCATCAGCACCAGCACGCCGAACAGGATGGTCAGCGCCATGAAGATATCCATGAAGGACAGGAGATAGGCCTGCCGGGTGACCATGCCGACCATTTTCTTGATTGCTACCTGGCTGCCGTCCATGCCGACGCTGTTATAGGTCGCCGCCAGATTGTTCATCATGGTGAGCGCGGCCGGGTTGGCGAAGTTCACATGTTCCGCCAGCCGCATGTAGTGCACGTCGGTCTGATGCGTCAGCATGGTGTTGATCGCCGCCAGCCCCACCGCGCCACCGAGATTGCGTGTCAGATTGAACAGGCCCGAGGCGGAGCGGATCTTGTCGAGTGGCAGCGTGCCCAGCGAGACGTTGTTGATCGGCACCATGGCCAGCATCAGCGAGCAGCCGCGCAGAATCTGCGGGATCAAGAGTTCCCAGAAATCCCAATCGGCATTGAGATGGCTCATGATCCAGGTGCCGGTGGCGAAGCCGCCGAAGCCGATCGCCATCATCACGCGCAGGTCGAGCTTGTTGGAGAGGAAGCCCGCCAGCGGCGCAGTGAAGAACATTGCCAGGCCGGAGACGAACATGGTCTC
Organism: Rhizobium sp. P2_G2; assembly: GCF_056403555.1. Classification (NCBI taxonomy): domain Bacteria; kingdom Pseudomonadati; phylum Pseudomonadota; class Alphaproteobacteria; order Hyphomicrobiales; family Rhizobiaceae; genus Rhizobium; species Rhizobium sp. P2_G2. The sequence goes on along the minus strand of NZ_JBFUFF010000004.1, from coordinate 6,998 downwards.
GCCGATCATCAGCGAGTCATAGCCGCGGATGCGCCCGAGATAGACCGGGTAGAGATAGGTCAGGCCATAAAGGCCGATGCCCATGACGAAGGAGAACACCGATCCGAAGGAAAAGTTCCTGTTGGTGAAGGCGCGGAGATCGACGACGGGGAAGGGGATGGTAAAGGCCCGCCAGAAGAAGATCACGCCGCCGACCGCCGACGCTACGAAGGCAATCGTGATGTTATTGTCGTCGAACCAACCCTTGGTATTGCCCTCTTCGAGAAAATATTCCATCGAACCGAGGAAGACGGCCATGGCGGCGAGGCCTGTCCAGTCGAACTTCTTGAACAGGCTGTATTCGGGCTTGTCGAAGTCGATCAGCAGCCAGGTTGATATGGCAACGAAAATGCCGGGCAGAACATTGACCAGGAACAGCCAGTGCCAGGAAAAGGCGTGGCTGAGATAGCCGCCGATCGTCGGGCCGATCGTCGGCGCCAGCGTCGCCACCAGGCCGATCATCGGCGAGACGACGGCGCGCTTGGACGGCGGGAAGATGGTGAAGGCGGCCGCAAACACCGACGGGATCATGCCACCGCCGATAAAGCCCTGGAAGGCGCGGTAGACGATCATCTGATCGATATTGGTGGCAGTGGAGCAGAGTATGCTGGCGAGCGTGAAGCCGGCCGCCGAGACCGAGAACAGCACCCGCGTCGAAAGAATCCGCGCCAGCGTGCCGGACAGCGGGATCATGATGACTTCCGCGATCAGGTAGGAGGTCTGGACCCAGGCGACCTCGTCGCTGGAGGCAGAGAGGCCCGCCTGGATCTCGGCGAGCGAGGCCGAAACGATCTGGATGTCGAGGATCGACATGAACATGCCGAAGACCATGGCAAAGAAGGCGAGCACGCGGCGCGTGGTCAGCTCGGGTATCGGCGGCGCCATCGGCATCGCGGGCCGGGCCGGAGCGGCGGGAGCCGAAGCGCGCGGAAGCTGGGTTACCTGATCGACTGTGGCTGTCGTGGCGGCCATGGCGGCCCTCCCTGCCGCAGCGGTCCCGCGGCCCAAACATGAGTTTGATCGAAGTTCGGCCGGCGGCCCCGTTACCAGAGCCGCCGCGCTTCAAGTCTTATTCGGCGTCTGCCAAATGCATCTTGCTGGCGTCGCCGGTGCGGGTGTCGATGGCGATGACCACGGAAAGGCCGGCGCGCAGCTTGCCGCTTTCAAGCGCATCCTTGGGGATGGCGATGCGGACCGGCACGCGCTGGATCACCTTGGTGAAGTTGCCCGTGGCATTTTCCGGCGGCAGCAGCGAGAAGACCGAGCCAGAGGCCGGTGCGATCGATTCGACCGTGCCGCGCAGCGGATGGCCGCTCAGCGCGTCGATGGTAATGTCGACTTCGGCGCCGGGCTTGATGCCTTCGAGTTGCGTTTCCTTGAAGTTCGCGTCGATATAGAGATCATCGACGGGAACAAGCGAGGCAAGGCGCTGGCCGGGCGAAACAAGGTCGCCATCCTGGACGGCGAAATTGCCGATCACGCCGTTGATCGGCGATTTGATGAGCGTAAAGGACAGGTCGCGTTCGGCCTTGTCCTTGGCAACCTGCAGCGACTTGATCTGGCTTTCGGCCTCGGCGCGCTGGGCGGTCACGACGGCGATATTGGCCTGGGCGGAGGCGATCGCCGAGTCGGCGCCGGCGAGGTTCGCCTTGGCCTGGTCTAACGCAACGCGAGCGTTGTCAAGATCCGCCCTTGTGCCGGCCTTCTTGGCGGCCAGGTCTTCCTGACGATCGAGCGTGATCTGGGTGCCGCGCAGCCAGGCTTCCAGAGAGGTCTTCTGTGCCTCGGCCTGGGTGACGGCGGATTTGGCGGCGGCGATCTGGGCGTCGAAGCGTTCGAGCGTCATCTTCTGGGTCTCGATGGCGGCCTCGGCTTGGTCGGCGGCAAGCTTGTAATCGCCATTGTCGAGCGTCACCAGCACATCGCCCTTGTGGACGCGCTGGTTGGCGACCACGTTGACCTTGGCGACATAGCCGGTCACCTTGGGTGCGATATTGGTTATGTCGCCGCCGATATAGGCGTCGTCGGTGGAAACGAAGAACCGACCTGTGACCCAATAATCATGGCCGTAATAGGCGCCGGCGCCGATGGCAGCGAGTAAGATCACCGGCAGGATGAAGCGCCGCACGCCGCCCTTCTTCTTGGCGGGCTCGGCCGCAGCAGCCGGCGCCGCAGGCGCGGCAGCCGGTGCAGGGGCTGCCGCCGGTGCGGCCGGAGCGATCGGTTCCGCCGGCTTTTCCATCTTCGGCGCTTCGCTACCGGTGGGAACTTCATTGTTCTCTTCGACCGGACGCAGATTGGTGTTCGTGCTTGCCATACCGGGTACTCCCGCCTTCCACACAAAGAGTTCGAACCGGACAGTCAATCGAACCGAACGGTTCAGTTCGAGATTGACATAATCCGTTTTTTGTCCCATATCAAGAGGCAATCGAACCGATCGGTTCGAATAAAATGAATAAAAGGGAAATGGACATGAACGAGGTCCTTGGCAAGACCGATGCGGCGATTATGCCGCAGGCCGATACGCCGGCCGGGCGGCCCGCGGCGGGCGAAGATCCTGTCAAACGCGAGCAGATTCTCGATGGTGCGCTCAGAGTCTTCATGCAAGTGGGTTTTGACGCTGCCAGCATGAACGACATCACCCGCGAGGCCGGTGTCTCCAAGGGCACGCTTTACGTCTATTTCAAGAACAAGGAAGACCTGTTCTTCGCGATGATCGAGCGGCAGAAGCTGCGCATCTTCGGCCAATTGCAGGAGATCCTGGAAAAAAATCTGCCCGTCACCGAGACGCTGCATGATTTCGGCGTTCTCTTCGCGACCCATCTGCTCTCCGACAAGACCATCCGCGGCATGCGCACGGTGATCGGCGTGATCGACCGCATGCCCGGCCTTGCCGCTCAGTTCATGGTCGCCGGGCCGAACAGCGGACCGGTCATGCTCGCCAAGTACCTGCAGCGGCAGGCGGAGCAGGGCAATCTCAAGGACATAGACGATGCGATGATGATCGGCCGCCAATTCGGCGATCTCTGTCTTGCCGGACTGTTCCGCCTGCGTTTGTTCGGCGAAATGAAGGAGGCGCCCACGGCAGAGCAAATCGAAAGGAACGTCGCGTCCGCCGTCAAGGTTTTTCTGAACACCTACGGAGCGGGGGGATAGGGGTTGAACACTGGTCTCTTCCGGGCATAGATTGACTTTGGGATTGGCCGATCGATCGGCCGATGAAATTTAGCAGTCGATCCCTGGTCACGGTTCCGATGAGAAAGAGCTGCATCTTCTATCTGCTTTCATGGCTTTGGATCCTCTGGCCGCACTATCTTCAAGCCTGTGCTATCCCTGTCAGCCAGATGCGCTGGGACTCCTATGGGTATGCCGACGCCGTGCTGCGAGCAAAAGTCGTCGGTTACTACCCTGATAGAACAGGCAATAAAGCTTATTTTGATTTTGCAGTACTTCGTCGTCTCGACGGTTCGCCTATGAACAATGACGTCGTTTTTCGCCGCGTGTCCTGGGAAACTCCGGGTGGACAACCTCCGCCATCAGAGTGGAAGCAGAAGGACGTGATCATTGGCCTCTACTTCCTGCTGAACAGCCAGGGCAGTCTTGAGATTCATCTGCTCGACGCTGCTTGTGGGCAGTCGTATATTCTGGATGACACGCAGCAAAATCGACGTCTGGTGCAGTCCACCATCGACTTGGTTCATCAGCAGAGGAATCTGGAGCGTCGGAAGTTGTCGAAGGGGGTTACGCAAGAGCAGGGCACGGCGATCGAATTGGAGATCGACAGGATTCAAGTCCGCCGATGTGAGGTGGGTATCTGCTGACAGGATACCGGTCTTCACTTTTGGGCGCCCTTCAAAGGTCTTCCGGGGAGTGAAGCTTCGCCGCCTCTTCGACGTTTTCCTTGACGCGCAATCGTGAATATGGCCTAAGGCTCGCCCAATCGAGGTGGCCAGCGTTTTTCGCGCTTTCCGGCTGCCGTCAGCCATTTCCGCATGGGTCCTATCAAATGACAGCTTCCGGCGTTCGCGTCCGCATCGCTCCTTCTCCCACCGGCGAGCCGCATGTCGGCACCGCCTATATCGCGCTGTTCAACTATCTGTTCGCCAAGAAAAACGGCGGCGAGTTCATTCTTCGTATCGAGGATACCGATGCGACGCGCTCGACGCCGGAATTCGAACAGAAGGTGCTCGATGCGCTGAAATGGACGGGGCTGAAATGGTCGGAAGGCCCGGATGTCGGCGGCCCCTACGGTCCCTATCGCCAGTCCGACCGCAAGGATATGTACCAGCCCTATGGCCAGGAGCTGCTGGACAAGGGCCATGCCTTCCGCTGCTTCTGCACGCCTGAGCGGCTGGAGCAGATGCGCGAGGCACAGCGTGCAGCCAACAAGCCGCCGAAATATGATGGGCTCTGCCTGACCTACACGGCCGAGGAAGTGACGCATCGGATGCAGGCGGGCGAAAGCTCCGTCATCCGCATGAAGATTCCCGCCGAAGGTTCCTGCGATTTCCACGACGGCGTCTATGGCGACGTGTCGATCCCGTGGGATAGCGTCGACATGCAGGTGTTGATGAAGAGCGACGGCATGCCGACCTATCACATGGCAAACGTCATCGACGACCATCTGATGAAGATCACCCATGTGGCGCGCGGCGAGGAATGGCTGGCCTCGGTGCCGAAGCATATTCTGCTCTACCGCTATTTCGGCTGGGACCAGCCGGTGTTCATGCATCTGTCGCTGATGCGCAATGCCGACAAATCAAAACTCTCCAAGCGCAAGAACCCGACCTCGATCAGCTACTATTCCGCGCTCGGCTACCTGCCGGAAGCGCTGATGAACTTTTTGGGCCTGTTCTTCATCCAGATCGCCGAAGGAGAGGAAATGCTCTCCATGGACGAGTTGGCGGAAAAATTCGATCCGGACAACCTTTCCAAAGCTGGCGCGATCTTCGACATCGCCAAGCTCGACTGGCTGAACGGCCGCTGGATCCGCGAGAAGCTGACGCCGGAGGATTTCATCGCCCGTGTGCTGGAATGGGCGTCGGAGAATTCGCGCCTGACCGAGGGCCTGAAACTGTCGCAATCGCGCGTGACGCGGCTCGGCGAACTGCCGCCGCTCGCCGGCTTCCTGCTGTCCTCCGATGTCGGCCTAACGCCCGCCTCGTTTGCCGGCGTCAAGACGTCGCCGGCCGAAACGTTCGAGATCATCAACACGGTGCAGGCCGATCTCGAAAAGATCCTCGAATGGAATGTCGAGACGATCGAGGCAGAGCTGCGCGCCATTTCCGACCGGATGGGCAAGAAGCTGCGCGTCGTCACGCCGCCGCTGTTTATAGCGGTGTCCGGCAGCCAGCGCTCGCTGCCGCTGTTTGATTCCATGGCACTGCTTGGCCGCTCGGTTGTGCGCCAGCGGCTCAAACAGGCGGCCGCGGTGGTGGCCTCGATGGTCGGAAGCGGAAATTAGCAGTTGGAATATGGCTGTCGGGAACGGCAGCGCTGGAATACCCCCCTCTGCCCTGCCGGGCATCTCCCCCTCAAGGGGGGAGATCGACCAGAGGCTCGTTCGTTGCCCCAAGCAAAGATAGAGTGCTCAGTATTCGACGGTAGCGAGCGGACGGTGAGAGTGCCCCATTCAATCTCCCCCCTTGAGGGGGAGATGCCCGGCAGGGCAGAGGGGGGTGACCACAACGACAGCCCTTTAAGGCGAGAGACGATGAACGACACAAAGACGACCGAAACCGCCCTTTCCTCCGATGCCGCCGAAGTGCGTGCGCAGAAGCTGAAGCTTTTGCGCGAGAAGATCGGCGACGTCTATCCGGCACATTTCCATCGCACGATCACCAATGCCGACCTGGCCGAGAAGTACAAGGACCTGGTGCCGGACACCGAGACGCAGGACGTCGTCACCGTTGCCGGCCGCGTCTATTCCTCGCGCAATTCGGGCATGTTCATGGATATCCATGACGCGTCAGGCAAGATCCAGATTTTTTCGCACAAGGACGTGACGCCGGAAGCCGCGCGCGACATGCTTGCCATGATCGACATCGGCGACATTATCGGCGTCACCGGCACGGTGCGGCGTACCAAGCGCGGCGAGCTGTCGATCAATGCCAAAGAGATCACCATGCTGACCAAGACGCTGCTGCCGATGCCGGAAAAGTGGCACGGCGTCTCCGATATCGAGATCCGCTATCGCAAGCGCCATCTCGACATCATGACCAATGACGATTCAAAGCTGCGCTTCCTGCAGCGCAGCCGGATCATTTCCGGCATCCGCCGCTTCATGGAAAAGGACGGCTTTCTGGAAGTCGAGACGCCGATGCTGCATTCCGTCTATGGCGGTGCCACGGCCGAGCCGTTCAAGACGCATCACAATACGCTGAAACTCGACATGTTCCTGCGCATTGCGCCGGAACTGTACCTCAAGCGCACGCTGGTCTCGGGCCTGACCGACAAGGTGTTCGAGATCAACCGCAATTTCCGCAACGAAGGCGTCTCCACCCGGCACAATCCGGAATTCACCATGATGGAATGCTACTGGGCCTATGCCGACTACGAGGACATCATGGACCTCGTCGAGCGCATGTTCGCCGAGCTGGCCATGGCGATCCACGGTTCGACCGAGTTCAAGTACGGCGACACGGACATCTCCTTCAAGGGACCGTTCAAGCGGGTGCCGATGCCTGATGCCGTCAAGGAAGTGACCGGCATCGATTTCCTCGCCATCAAGACCGACGAGGAGGCCCGTGCGGCGGCCAAAGCTGCCGGCTTTGAGGTCGAGAAGGACTGGACCTGGGGCGAATGCCTGGCCTTCATCTTCGAGGAGAAGGTCGAGGGCACGCTGATCCAGCCGAGCCACGTGACGCATTTCCCCAAGGACATTTCGCCCTTCGCCAAGGAAGTGCCTGGCGAGCCGCGCCTGGTCGAACGTTTCGAGACCTATTGCAATGCCTGGGAGG